>JAFSWV010000127.1 GCA_017444325.1 bacterium
CTACACCACAAAATAATGGATCCGTCCCTACAACAATTTTTAGACCACCTTCATTCCGCTGACCTCGCCAAATTCGCCGAGGCCTTGGCCACGAACAATTTCAATTTCGTAGCGCGCACGCTTAAAGAGGCTCAAAGACCGATAGAAGAGATCTTGACCGCTCCGGAAGCGTACATCCTGTTCGGAATGTTTATCGTCATGTTCGTAGCCTGCGTTTACGCGACCACCGCCAACACCGCCGCCAACCACCTGACGGTCAAAGATCTCATAGAAGATGAGAAAGTGGACACCGACTTCATCAACGCCTGGCTGAAATACGCCGACAGGATAAGGATCTCGCTTTACCTCCTCCAGGCCGTCGCCCTTATCTACATGACCAGCGTCATCAACTGGTTCTTCGACACCTTCGTCATAAGATCGTGGTGGCAGGAGCTCGCAATGACCTTGTTCCTCCTGGCCTTCGTTTTGGTCTTCGCCTGCTTAGTACCGTGGTTCGTAGGCGTCCATTTGAAGAAGGATCTTCCCGTGAAGCATTTCGGCTTCCTGAAATTTATCTCGAACGTCATGCGCCCCGTCAACAGCTTCTGCCTCTTTCTTACGAGGAAAGTCATAAAAGGCGCCGGCTACGACATCAGCCAGGATAAAGTCCTGTCCACCGCCAGCGAAGTCGAGGAACTTCTGAAAGACGAGAACGAAAAGAAGATCGACGAGAACGAGCATGAGATGCTCCAGTCCGTATTCGCTTTCGGCGACACGATAGCGAGGGAAGTCATGACTCCCCGCCCGGTAGTCTGCGCTATCGAGGATACGCTTCCCCTAAGAGACGCCGTCAAGGCCGCCATCAAGGACGGGCACATGCGCATTCCCGTTTACTCCGGAACCATAGACAACATCAAAGGCGTTCTGCACGTCAGGGACGTCATGGACAAATGGAGCGAGGACGAAGAGATGCCGAGCCTTTCCGCCGTCGTAAGGAAGCCCTATTTCATTCCCGAGACCAAGCGCGTGGCCGAGCTTCTCATAGAAATGCGCAAGACCAACACCCAGATCGCCATCGTGGTGGACGAATACGGCGGCATGGCCGGCATCGTCACAGCCACCGACATTATCTCTGAGATCGTCGGCGAGATGCCGGAGGAAGACATCGACGCCGATCCTCCCGAGATAGTCAAGATCGACGACACTACTTACGAGATGTCCGGCGCCGTATTGGTGGACGACATCAACGATATGCTGGAACTGAACCTGCCGGAGGACGAGAGTTTCGACTCCATCGGCGGCTACGCCCTCTACAAACTGGGGCACTTGCCCGTGGAAGGCGAAGAGGTAAAGATCCAAAACGGCAGGCTTAAGATTTTAAAGATCGTAAACAACCGCATTGAAAAGCTCCAACTCAAACTCACGGAGAAAGCATGAGCGAAAGACCGATCGTTGCCCTCATATACGATTTTGACAAGACGCTTTGCACAAAAGACATGCAGGAGTACGCCTTCATTCCCAGCCTGGGAATGGATTCCGTCACCTTCTGGAAGGAAGTGAACGACTTCGCCTCCAAGAATCAGATGGACCCGATACTCGCCTACATGTTCATGATGACGAAGATGGCCAGGGGCAAAGTGCTGCTCACCAAAAACGTCTTGAGAGAGCAGGGCAAAACAGTGGAGCTTCTGCCCGGCATTCCCGAGTGGTTCTCCAAGATCAGGGAGTTCGGCGAGACTGAGGGCGTTGTTATCGAGCACTATATCGTCTCCTCCGGATTAACTCAGATCATCCTTGGCACCGGGCTCGCCAAAGAATTCTCCGGCATCTATGCCAGCGAATTCCTCTACGACGAGAACGGCGTGCCCATCTGGCCGGGATTAGCCCTCAACTACACTAGTAAAACGCAGTTCATCTTCAGGATCAACAAAGGCATAAGGGACATCACGGAAGCGAAAGCCCTGAATTCCTTCACGCCCCAGAGCGAACGCCGCATCCCGTACCGCAACATGATCTACATCGGCGACGGGCTTACGGACGTGCCCTGCATGAAGCTCGTGAAGCTGAACGGCGGACGCTCCATCGGCGTCTATCAAGGCGACGACGACTCCCAGGTCTGCGACCTCATCCGCCACGACAGAGTCAACTACATAACGAGGGCCGACTACCGTTTCGACCAGGAACTGGCCAGTATCGTCAAAAAGCTCATCGTCAGCATCAAAAAGGAAGAGGAACTGGAGGACATTACCAAGCTCCATCAAAGCAAAGCCCTTTGAGATTTGCTATAATCAATAAGATTAACCTACCAAATCTTGTATTATGCTCTGCCCGAAATGCCATCATATTGAAAGCAAGGTCATCGACTCCCGCACCGCCCACAACGATTCCGCCATCAGGCGCCGCCGGGAATGCCTGGCCTGCGGCCACCGCTTCACCACCTACGAAGTGGTGGAAGCGCCCTTAATGGTCATCAAAAAAGACGGCTCCCGGGAAGATTTTGACAAAGAGAAGATCTTGGGCGGCCTTAGGCATGCCTGCCGCAAGCGGCCCGTTTCCGTCGGCCAGTTCGACGACATCGTCCAGGCCGTCCTCAACAAGGCCGAGCAGGAGCATCTCAGGGAGATCTCGACTACGGAAGTCGGGCATATCGTGATGGAAAAACTGAAAGCCATCGACCAGGTCGCCTACGTCCGCTTCGCCTCCGTTTACCTGCAGTTCCAGGCGGTCGGCGACTTCGAGGACGCCTTGAACAAAGTGAGGGACAACGGTTAAACGATGCTTCCTACCCATGTCAGAAAACGCGACGGCCGTCTTGTCAGCTTCGACATCGGCAAACTGAAGCGCAGCATCCAGGCGGCCCTTATCGCCGCCGATGATCCAGACGCGGCCTACGCCGAAGACGCGGCCTACGCCATCGCCATGCACCTGGGCAAGACTTTCCCCCAGCAGCCTCCGCAGACAAGCGACGTGGCCGTAACAGTGGCGAGGGCGCTTGAGAAAGGCTACAGCGCCAGAGCCAGCGCCATCTATCTCGATTACAGAGTGGCAAGGGAAGAACAGCGTTCCAAGACTACTGTCATAAAGCCCCAGCAGATCTCGCTCCTGGATGCCGACAGCACGATCTCCGTCATGACCGGCAACGAGCAGAACTCCCGCCCCTGGAACCGCGCCTTCATCGTCCGCGCCCTGGAACAGGAAGCACACGTCAAGCACTCCGCCGCGGAAGCCATCGCCCAGGAAGTCGAAAAGCGCGTGCTTTCCTCCGGCCTTTCCATCGTCACGACTACGCTCATCAGAGCCCTTGTCGATTCCGAGCTTCTCTCCAGAGGCTACGCCAATTCCCTAAGACAGCGTTCCTCTGTCACGATCCCCTACGACGAGCTTCAGAAACGCCTGAACGAGCCCGAGAACCTCAACACCAAACTTGGCAGCAGGATCTCTCTCCCCTATTCGCTTTCGCACATCTATTCCGAAGACGTCGCCATGGCCCACCGCCAAGGGCTTATAGACATCGGCGGCTTAAGGCATCCTTACTCCCGCCACATAGAGCATTTCGAAGTCAAAGCGGAAACGAGCCGCAGGCAGCTCATAACGGAATTC
>JAFSWV010000128.1 GCA_017444325.1 bacterium
GAAGGAATAGCAGAAGATGCGGCGGGAAAAAAGCTTGTCCGTGAAGCCTGCATCCATTTTGTTCAGGTATATGTAATAGAGAAAATAGAAGGCGCAGGTGAAAAGCGCGGTGAAAACATAGGAGGAGATGATGTGCTGGTATTCCTTGACGTTCAATATGCTGTTGTCACCGCGGTAATATTTGCGAAGGACGTTGTAGGTAACGAGAATAAGGGAGAAAACTATCGCCAGTGTAAAATAAAGATGCTCCTTGTCGGGAAGGTAGTAAACCGTGCTGCGCATATTGTCAGCCAGGTACTTGTTGGAAAAACCGAACCCCATGTAGGTGTGGTAGCCGAAATAGAAAGCAATATGGACGATAACAATGTCAGCCGCCAACCTGAGAAGATAGAAAAGTTTCTCGATCTTAGTTCTCATAACTTATAAAATCAGTGAAATGCAGGCAAGGTCGTTCATTATGTCTTTGGGAAGATTGCTGCCGCGGAACGCGATCATCTCATACATCAAAAGGGACAGTATCTTCCTTTGTTTTTCAACCGGTAATTCGGAGAGAAAATTTTTCATCGCATAATAGCGGGGATTGCCAGGGAATACTCTCGCAGCGCGCATGTCCCCTCTTTTGGCGGCCTCCGCGATGACAGGAAGGTCGCTCATGACGTAAGTCAGCTTGGCGAAGATCCCCTCTTCGCTGCCGCTTGGATCGAATCTGAGATTTCTGAGAGCGGAGAGCGTGCCATCCATGCTGCCTGACAAAAGACAGTTCCTCAGTTCCCATTCGTCCTGGATATTGGAGTCGGCGCAGATCGCCATGACGTCCGCTTCCGTGATCTCCTGCCTGTCGCCGGTGTAGAGGCTGACTTTCTCCATCTCGGACGCCACCTTCCTGGTGTCCGTTCCGACGATCTCAGAAAAAGCCCTTTCGCCGTCCGGCGTCAGAGTCTTGTTGAAGTGCTTCTGCGCATACTCCCCAAGATCGCGGATCGGCTCGGGCTCGCAGTCGATGATGGCGCCGAGCTTCTGGATCGTCTTGGTGAATTTCAAGCGTTTGTCGAGCGCGCTCATGACGATAATGAGAAGCATGTCGGGACGCTTGTTTTCAAAGGTTTCCTGAGCGTACTCGGAAAGCGCTTCCAAGGCTTCGGAGTCGAGCTCCTCGCCGTGGCGGACGATCACGAGGCGGTATCCGCCCATGAAGGGAATCGTCTCAGCCGCGCCGATGATCTCGCCGGCGCCGTTCTTCTCCTTGTCAACGGTTATCGTTTCCAAGGAGAAATCCTCCATGCCCGGAGGAACAAGACGCGCGCGAAGCGTCTCTAGGAGCTGCTCCGCGCGCGTATGATCTTCGCCCAGCAATACGTAGAAGTTGCCGGTTTCGTTGGCTTCCAGCTTTTTGAGGAAATCCTCAGGGCGGAAGCTTTCTTCCGTTTTGCTCTTGCGTACTGCCATGAATTTTAGGCTTTCAGGATCATGTTCTTGGCAGCCGCCACTTCGTCCATCCTTCCGATGGGCGTTCTTTCCGGGGCGCGGTGGCAGGCTTCCGGATCCGTTTCCGTGATCTTGGCGATCTCCTTCATGGATTCCACGAAGGCGTCCAGGGTCTCTTTGGATTCCGTTTCCGTAGGCTCGATCATGATGGCCTCATGGACGATCAAGGGGAAATAGACCGTGGGGGCGTGATAGCCTCTGTCAAGCAGCATCTTGGCGATGTCCAAGGTATTGACACCGCTCTTTTCAAGCTGCCACTCGGAGGTGCAGACGCACTCGTGCATGCAGATCTGATCCTGGAACGGGAATTTGTAGGTGTCCTGCAGTCTGGCCTTCAGATAGTTGGCGTTAAGGACCGCAAGGCCCGCCGCTTCCCTGATGCCTTCGGCGCCCAGCTGCAGCATGTAGGCGTAAGCCTTCAGCATGACGCAGAAGTTGCCGAAGAAGGGGGCGATGTGGCCCATGCTCTTAGTGGAGTCGGCGACGCCCACTTCGTAGCTGCCGTCAGCTTTCTTGGTGACTCTGGGAGTCGGAAGGAACGGGACCAGCTGCTCTTTCACGCCGACCGCACCCGCACCGGGGCCGCCGCCGCCGTGAGGCGTCGAGAAGGTCTTGTGCATGTTGAGGTGCACGACGTCGAAGCCGAGGTCGCCGGGCCTGGCGTGGCCCATGATGGCGTTCAGGTTCGCGCCGTCATAGTACATGAGACCGCCGGCTTTGTGGACCATTTCGCTGATCTTGCCGACATTACTGTCGAAGAGACCGACCGTGTTGGGAGCCGTGAGCATCAAGCCCGCGACGTCGTCGCCGAGGGCGGCTTCCAAAGCGTTGAGATCGACCCAGCCCTTCGGATCGCTTGGGATCGGCGTGATCTCGAAGCCCGCCATCATGGCGGAAGCCGGGTTCGTGCCGTGCGCGCTGTCGGGGATCAGCATGCGTTTGCGCTTGGAGTCTCCCCTGTCCTTGTGGTAGGCGGCGATCAGCATAACGCCGGTGAACTCGCCGTTAGCGCCGGCGAAAGGCTGGAGCGTTACAGCCTTCATGCCGGTGATCTCGCAGAGCTTCTGCTCGGTCTCATAGATCGTCTCCAGGGCGCCCTGGACTTTTTCAGGACCGCCGGGGACTAAGGAAAGATAAGGATGCAGCGTGGTGAAACCTTCCAGTCTCGCGACCTGCTCGTTCACTTTGGGATTGTACTTCATCGTGCAGGATCCCAAGGGATAGAAGTTCGTGTCGACGGAATAGTTCAGTCTGCTGAGGTTCGTGTAGTGACGGACAACGTCAAGTTCAGAGACTTCCGGCAGAGGAGCTTTCTCTTTTCTGCGGAGGGACTCCGGAACTTTAGTCTGGCACTCGATACCGCTTTTGGGAGGGATGACGCCGCGTCTTTTGGGCGTAGATTCTTCATATATGAGTTTCATTATTTTACCTCCTCAATAGCGCTTTTAAGGGCTTCAGCAAGTCCGTCTATTTCGGCCTTGGTGCGCTTTTCAGTGCAGGCGACCAAGAGCGTGTTCCCCATGCCTTCGAAGAAGCGGCCGAGCGGGATGCCGCCGGCGAAGCCTTTTTCCAAAAGCTTTTCGCAGACTTTGCCGGCGCAGCAAGGCAGCGTCACGGCAAACTCATTGAATATGGGGGAAGAGAAAGTAGCGGAGACGCCGGGAATTGACGTCAGTTTCTCGAGGGCGTAGGCGGCGTTCTTTGCGCTGCTCTCCGCAGCCTCGTAAAGACCTTCCTTGCCCATCAGGGCAAGATAGATCGTCGCCGTGATGGCGCAGAGGTTCTGGTTGGAGCAGATGTTGCTTGTCGCCTTTTCCCTTCTGATGTGCTGTTCCCTGGCCTGCAGGGTAAGAACGAAACCGCGGTTGCCGTCCTTGTCATGCGTTTCGCCGCAGATCCTGCCGGGCATCTTGCGGGCCAGCTTCAGGGTAGTGACCATGAAGCCGAGGTACGGTCCGCCGAAACCAAGGGGCAAACCCAGGCTCTGGGCGTCGCCCACCGCGATGTCAACGCCCATTTCGCCGGGCGTCTTCAGGTAGGCAAGGGAAAGCGGGTAGCAGATCATGACGCAGAGCGCGCCCGCTTCATGAGCGGCAGCAGCCGTGTCAGTGTAATCGTCCACGCAGCCGAAGAAAGAAGGATTCTGGAGAATGACCGCAGCCACCGTCTTGTCGAGAGCGGCTTTGATGGCTTCTTTGTCAGCCTTGCCGTCTTTGCCAGGAACTTCGCAGAACTCGAAGTTCATGTTGGCGGCGTAGCTCTCCAGCATGTTGCGGTAGATGGGATTGATCGTTCCGTCCACCAGGAAACGGCGTCTGCCGGTCACGCGGTAGCTCATGGCCGCCGATTCGAAGACTGCGGAACCGCCGTCGTAAACGGAGGCGTTGGAGACTTCCAGTCCGGTGAGACGGCACATGCCGCTCTGATATTCGAACATCGTCTGCAGAGTGCCCTGGGCGACTTCCGGCTGGTACGGCGTGTAGCAGGTCGTGAATTCCCCGCGGGAAGCGATGGCGTCGGCCGCGGCGGGAATGAAGTGATCGTAAAAACCGCCTCCCATGAAGCAGACGAGATCAGAGTCGTTGCGCTTGGAAAGCTCATGAAGTCTTTTGGCGACTTCGTATTCCGAAATACCTTCCGGCAGATCCAGCTTTTTGATCCTCAATTCCTCCGGAATCGCGGCGTAAAGGTCCTCTACGCTTTTGACTCCGACGGTCTTGAGCATCTCAGACAGGTCTTCGCTGCCATGAGGCACAAATCCGTAGTTAGACATAATTATTTCTCTTCCTTTAAGAAGGCCTCGTATTGTTCAGCGTTCATGAGAGTGTTGAGATCGTCAACAACGATGTCTTTCAAGGTGCAGATCCAGCCTTCGCCGTAGGGATCGGTGTTGATGACGTCCGGGGAGGCGTCCAGGGATTCGTTGACCTCGTCAACGGTGCCGGTGATGGGCGAATAGACGTCGCTGGCGGCCTTGACGGATTCGATGGTCGCGACTTCGTTGCCTTTGCTCAAGGTCGTTTCCGGCTTGGGCAGCTCAACGTAGGTGATGTCGCCGAGTTCGTGCTGGGCGAAATCGGTGATGCCGATGGTGGCTTTGCCGTCTTCGACTTTTACCCATTCATGGTCTTTGGTGTAGTAAAGTTCGCTGGGAACGCTCATAGTAACTCCTTAAATGAAGTTGGTGAATTATTAATATTGAGATTTATATTTTAATGCGAATTATAGCAAGTTTTAATTGACGTGGCAACGACTCATTCGTTTGCTTTTTTCAGCTTAACTAAGAGCCCGTCCAGCCATTCTTTAGCCAGAGCGCTCTGCGTCATGACATAAGTGTTCAGGTCCCCGTCGGACATAGGCACAGCCTTGTCGAAACGACCGGAAATTATCGCGTCTCCGCCCTTCTTAGGCAGCACCTCGTAAGAGAGCCTGAGTACCGCGAACCAGTTCTTTCCGCGCTTGACTTGAGTCATGGCTTCAAGGTAAACCAGGATGGAACAATCATAGGCTACCTTCGTTTTCCAATCGGGCGGCAGGACCTTGTCGCAGCGCGGAGATAAGTAACTCTGAATGGTTGAATTCAGAAGTGTTCCGGCAGATTCCGCCCACTCGGCGTTCGCCCTTTTCGTCAGTTCGTAAGGCGCCGGCGAAGCGATAAGCGCTTTCGTCTTGTAAGCCTCCCTTACGCCGCAGTTCTCGACAAGCACGGAAACGGGCAGCGATTCCTCGACGACCATATCCTCAAATTTGTCCAGTTCCAGCGTGTACACGGTCGTTTTGGGTGCGGTCGAGGCGCAGCCTGTCAGCAGCAGCAGCGCGCAAATTGTCTGGCATAATTTATTCTTCATCGATCCAATCCTCCTTTTGAGGTTCTTTTCCGTAGATGAGCATTGACGGTTGATCTTTAAGTTCCGAAACGAATTCCTCCACAAGCGAAGCGGAGCTGCTTATCTTTTCCAGGCTCTCCCTCAGGGGCTGCCTGCTCTCCCCTATTATTTCCTTCAGTTCGTCCAGGCTCGTGTCTGTTTTGATCAAAATGTTGGATATGAGCAGACGATTCTCGCTTAAAAGTCCGTCGGCTGTTTTGGAAGCGCTGCTTAAGTTTTTCAAAAGCTCCCTGGTCACTTCCCTGTTCTCCTCGACCATAGAATTCACGGCTGTCATCGTCGTGTTGAAGCCCGCTATGGCGCTGGAGATGCTCGCGCTGTTGGTGGCGATGAGGTTGTCCACTCTCACAAGAATGGAGGAGATCATCAGGGCGTTCTGTGAGGCAAAGAAAGCGTTGACGTGCTCCAGAAGGACCGGCACCTGCTTCTGCACTATCTCGGAAACCGCCTGGGCGTTCGGCTGGCTGAACATGGCCGTCAGGTTCGTCGCAAGGGCCGGAGCCTGCGAACCAAGGTTCACGATGTTGCCGGCGAATTTCTGGAAGCCGGATTTCAGGCAGGCGATCTTAACATCAGGATCATTTGGTTTCAAAAGATCCGCGCCCACGCTGCCGGGAGTGATCTGCACGTATCTCGTGCCGGTCACGAACGACTCGACTTCGATCGTCGCGATCGAGTCCGTCTTGACGGGAGTGTTCTTCACGACTTCCACTTCGATTAGGCCCATCTGGTTCTGAAGGTCGATGTTCATCTTGACGACCTTGCCGACCTTGATGCCGTGGAACCTTACCGAAGATCCTGTGCTAAGGCCTCCCAAGCTCTCGGAAAACTCGATGAAGTAGTGATCCTTCTGCTTCATCCACTGGGTGCCGACCAAAGAAAGAATGATGGCCACCATCAGCAAAGCGCTGACGACAAGGAAGATTATCGCCTTCACTTTATCGGAACTGCTTATCGCCATTAAGACTTCTCCTCTTCTTTAACTTCGTGGTTTCTGAAAAATTCTATCGCTCTGATGTCGTTGCTTGCTTCCATTTCCGCGAGCGTGCCCCGCGTTATGATGTGGCCGTCGTAGAGCATGATGCCAGAATCAGCGATCCTTCTTATGCTCGTCATGTCGTGCGTCACGACCACCACGGTGATATTAAGCTCTTTTTTTAAACGCAGAATGATCTCGTCCAATTCCGCCGACATCACAGGGTCCAGGCCCGTCGTATGCTCGTCGAAGAACATCATCTCAGGATTCATGGAAAGCGCCCTAGCAATGGAAGCGCGCTTCTTCATACCGCCCGACAGCTGCGCCGGCAGAAGATTCTTGGCAGGCAGAAGATCGACCAGGCTCAAGTTCCAGTCAACGATACTGTCGATAACGGAAGCAGGGTACGTCGTGTACTCTTCCAAAGGAAGCGCCACGTTCTCCCCTAACGTCATGGAGTTGAAGAGAGCGCCGCCCTGGAAGACCATGCCGATCCTTTTCCTCACGCCGTACAATTCGTCGTCGGAAAGTCCCACGATGTTCGTGCCGAAGATCCTGATGTCGCCGGAATCAGGCTTGATTAGACCCAGAAGATTTCTTAAAATC
>JAFSWV010000014.1 GCA_017444325.1 bacterium
ACGGAATACGGCGGCGCGACTTCGCACACGGCCCTGATGGTCCAGGCGATGGGCCTGCCGGCGGTCCTGGGCGTAGCGAATCTGCTTACGCACATCGAAGACGGCAATCAGCTGATCGTGGACGGCACGAAAGGCGAAATAATAATCGACCCCGCTCCGGAAACGCTTCTCGTTTACAGCGAGATCTTGGCGGAGCAGAGAAAAGAGCGCTCCGAACTGAAAGCGCTGCGCGGCGTCAAAGCCAAGACGATGGACGGAAAACCGGTTACGCTCCTAGGCAACATCGCCATCCCGGAAGAGACAAAGAGAATAATTGACTACGGCGCGGAAGGCATCGGCCTCTACAGGACGGAATTCCTCTTCATGGGCAAAAGGGAACTGCCGAGCGAGGAAGAGCAATTTGAGGCGTATGCCAAAGCCGTGCTCTCGGCGGAAGGACGACCGGTCACGATAAGGACACTGGACTTAGGCGGCGACAAATTCGCCCTGTCTTTCGGCAAGATCAGGGAAAGCAATCCTTTCCTCGGCTGGCGCGCCATAAGGATTTCCCTGGACAGGCCGGAACTTTTCCGCACGCAGCTTAGAGCCATAATCAGGGCGGCGAACTTAGGCGACGTCAGGGTGATGTTCCCGATGGTCGCGACCGTCGAGGAATTCCGGCACGCCAAGTCGCTCTTTCTGGAAGCCAAGAGAGAACTTGAGGAAAGAGGCGAAAAGGTCAAGGAATACATCCCCTGCGGCATGATGGTCGAGATCCCGGCGGCCGCCGTGATGGCCGATCATTTCGCCAGACAGGTCGATTTCTTCTCGATCGGGACGAACGATCTGGTGCAATACACCATGGCGGCCGACCGCGGCAACGCCAAGGTCGCGAATCTTTACGACGCTTTGCATCCCTCGGTGCTGCGGCTGATCGCCATGACGGTTGCGGCGGCGCACGGCGGGGAAAGGAAGATCGAGGTCTGCTGCTGCGGCGCGGCGGCGGGCAAACCGGAAAGCGGGCTGCTCTACCTGGGCTTGGGAGTCGATTCCCTCTCCATGCCGGCGGAAGCGCAGTCGATTTTGAAACGCGCCTTATTGAAAACGAATCTTAACGATTGCCAAACCGCGGGCCGAAAGATCATGGAGGCCCAGGATTTTGACACATACAAGGAACTGCGCGCCGAATGGATTGCGCGCTTCAAATAAGAGAGAACGCAATGAAAGAGATCCCGAATTACGATCCGGCAAGCATAGAGCCGAAGTGGCAGAAAGTGTGGGAAGAGGAAAAACCCTACGCGGCCGTTGACTGTGACAAGACGAGAGAGCCCGTTTACGTTTTGGACATGTTCCCGTATCCTTCCGGCGCCGGACTGCACGTCGGACACCCCGAGGGCTACACCGCGACCGACATATACAGCCGCTTCAAACGCATGCAGGGCTTCAACGTTCTGCACCCCATGGGCTGGGATGCCTTCGGACTGCCGGCGGAAAACTACGCCATCAAAACGGGAACGCATCCCAGGCAGTGCACGGACAAGAACATCCACCGCTTCAGGGAGCAGATCAAAGCTCTGGGCTTCTCCTATGACTGGGACAGGGAAATAGACACGACCGACCCCAATTACTACAAGTGGACGCAGTGGATCTTTCTGCAGCTTTACAAAATGGGCCTGGCCTACGAGGCTGAGAAGGCCGTCAACTGGTGCCCCGAGCTGAAGGCCGTGCTGGCCAACGAGGAAGTCGTGAACGGCAAGTCCGAAGTGGGCGGCTTCCCGGTCGTCAAGATGCCGATGAAGCAGTGGAACCTTAAGATCACGGCTTACGCGGAAAGACTTTTGGAAGACCTCGACCTGGTCGATTGGCCGGAGCCGGTCAAGATGATGCAGAGAAACTGGATCGGCAAGTCCGAGGGCGCCTACGTCGATTTCACGACTGAAAGCGGCGAAAAGATCAGGGTTTACACCACGCGCCCCGACACTTTGTTCGGCTGCACGTATATGGTCCTCGCCCCCGAGCATCCCTTGGTCGAGAAGCTGACGACGCCTGAGCAGAGCGCGGCGGTCAAAGCTTACCGCGAAGAGGCGGCCCTGAAGTCCGACCTCGACCGCACCGACCTCGCCAAGACCAAGACCGGCGTCTTCACCGGCGCCTACGCCATCAACCCCGTCAACGGCAAGAAAGTCCCCATCTGGATCTCGGACTATGTTCTCATCACCTACGGCACAGGCGCCATCATGGCTGTGCCGGCGCACGACCAGCGAGACTACGACTTCGCCAAGAAGTTCAATCTTCCCATCATTCAGGTCATCGCGGGCGGCTCCATCGAGGAAGCGGCCTGGGAAGGCGACGGCGAACTGATGAACTCCGAATTCTTGAACGGACTGCACGTTAAGGAATCCAAAGCGAAGATGACGGAATGGCTGACCGCGCAGGGCAAAGGCGAGAAAGCCGTGAACTACCGTCTGCGCGACTGGGTCTTCTCCCGCCAGCGCTACTGGGGCGAACCCATACCCATCGTCCACTGCCCCTCTTGCGGCATCGTTCCCCTGGACGAGAAAGATCTGCCTTTGAGGCTCCCCGACGTTAAGAAATACGAACCGTCCGGCACCGGCGAATCGCCCCTGGCCGGCATAGAAGACTGGCTCTACACGCCCTGCCCGAAGTGCGGGAAGAAAGCCAGAAGAGAAACGAACACCATGCCGCAGTGGGCCGGATCCAGCTGGTACTATCTGCGCTATTGCGACCCCAAGAACGACAAGGCCCTGATCGATCCTGAAAAGGAAAAATATTGGCTGCCCGTTTCGCTGTACGTCGGCGGAACCGAGCACGCGGTTCTGCATTTGCTCTACGCTCGTTTCTGGCACAAAGTGCTCTACGATCTGGGCGTGGTCTCCACGAAAGAGCCCTTCATGAAGCTTCTGAACCAAGGAATGATCCTGGGCGAAGACGGCGAAAAGATGAGCAAGTCGAGAGGCAACGTCATCAACCCCGACGACGTCATCGCGAAAGTGGGCGCCGACTCGCTTAGGCTCTACGAAATGTTCATGGGTCCCTTGGACCAGATGAAGCCTTGGAACACCAAGGGCATCGAAGGCGTCTCACGCTTCTTGCAGCGCGCCTGGAGGCTCATCCTGAGCGGCAGAGTGCCCCAGGATTCCGAGACCGAGATCAGAAGACACAAGATGATACGGAAGGTCGGCGAAGACATCCAGAACTTCCGCTTCAACACGGCCATCTCCGCCATGATGATCTTCGTGAACGAATCCCAGAAGGGTTTGTCAGAAGAGGACGCGAAAGCCTTGATCCTCTGCCTGGCGCCCTTCGCTCCGCACATCGCGGAAGAGCTCTGGAGCCTGACAGGCGGAGAAGGCCTTGTCTGCAAGCAGTCCTGGCCAAGCTATGATCCCGAGAAGACCGTGGACGCCACCATCGAGCTGGTCGTGCAGATCAACGGCAAAGTGAGAGCGAAGATCCAAGTCGGCGCCGACGTCGGCAAAGAAGAAGCGCTCGCGGCCGCCAAGGAAAACGAGATCGCGGCAAAATGGCTGGAAGGAAAAGAGATCGTGAAAGAGATCTTCGTGCCCGGCAAACTTTTGAACATCGTGGTGAAAGGATAATGGAAATAAAAAGCTTGAAAGATCTGGACATAGTTATCGACCGCAGCGGCAAACGCCCCGCGGACGCACTGAGGGAAGCCAAGATAACGGCTCCGTACCTGAACCGCGTTCCCGGCAGCGTGCTCATCGAAATGGGCGACACGAAGGTCTTGTGCGTGGCGACCTGCGAAGAGAAACTGCCGCGCTGGCTGATGGCCCCCGGCGTCGAGCGCCACGGCTGGCTGACGGCGGAATATGATCTTCTGCCCTTCGCCGGCGGCGAAAGGAAGCCCAGCGAGATCTCGCAAGGGAAGATCAGCGGCAGGACGCACGAGATCCAGCGCCTCGTCGGGCGCTCTTTGAGAGCGGCCGTCGATCTTGAGGCTCTGGGCGAAAGAACGATCTGGATCGACTGCAACGTTCTGCAGGCGGACGGAGGAACGCGCACTGCTTCCGTAACGGGAGGCTTCGTGGCGCTGGCGCTCTTGGTAAAGGACCTCCTGCAGAAGAAAGTGCTGAAGAAGTCTCCGATCATCAGAACGGTCTCCGCTATTTCGGTCGGCAGAGTGGACGGCAGAAGCCTGCTTGACCTCGACTACTCCGAGGATTCCCGGGCGGAAGTGGACTGCAACCTCGTCATGACGGGCGAGGGCGAATTCATAGAGATCCAGGGCACGGCGGAAGGCAAGCCTTTCCCCAAGGAGACGCTGGAAGAATTCCTGGCGCTGGGCAAGAAAGGCTGCACGGAGCTAATGGAACTTCAGAAACCGTATTTGGAAGGCGCGCTCTGAATTTAAGGACGGCATGAAACAGGAATATTTCGAGAGGAAAGATAAAGAGCTCTTTTGCGAGGGCGTCGCGGTGAAGGAAGCGGCCCGTGAATTCGGGACTCCGCTCTACCTTTACAGCGCTTCGCACATAAAGGAACGCTACAACAATTTCGAGGAGGCCCTGAAAGGCTATCCGCACGACATCTGTTTTGCGGTGAAGGCCTGCAGCAACATCCACATCCTGGAACTTTTTGCTCGCGCGGGCTCCGGCTTCGACATCGTCAGTGGCTGCGAACTGCGCCGCGTCATCGACGCCGGCGGCGATCCCAAGAAATGCGTTTACGCCGGCGTTGGCAAAAGCGCCGAAGAGATCGAACTGGCAATCGAAAAAGAGATCCTCTATTTCGGCGTGGAATCGGTTCCGGAACTGGAGAGGATCAACGCCATCGCTGCTAAGCTTGGAAAAACCGCGAGGATCGCCCTGCGCGTCAACCCTGACGTGGACGCGCATACCCACGAATACATCACGACCGGCAAAAGCGAGAACAAATTCGGCCTGACGGCCGATTATGCGGAGAAGATCTTAAAGAATTTCAAGGAAAAATATCCGAACGTCGAAGCGGTGGGCTTGCAGATCCACATCGGCTCCCAGATAACTGAGACCGAGCCCTACAAGAAGGCCGTCTTGAAGGCGGCGGAATTCGTGAAGAAGCTGAGAGCCCAGGGAACGGAACTCAAATACTTCGACATCGGCGGAGGCTTGGGCATCGTTTACAAGGATGAAACAGTGGCTACGCCCGCGGAACTCATCAAAGAAATCCTGCCAACCATTGCCGAACTGGGCATGACCTTCGTCTGTGAGATGGGACGCTACATGGTCGGCAATTCCTCGATGCTCATAACGAAAGTCGAGTACGTCAAGGAGAATCCCGACAAGACGTTCGTCATAGTGGACGCCGCCATGAACGACCTTATCAGGCCCGCACTCTACGAGGCCTACCACGAGATCGTCGCGGTGGAAGACAAGGATGAAACTTTTGTGTGCGACGTAGTCGGACCGGTCTGCGAGAGCGGCGACTTTTTCCGTAAAGACTGCCAGATCCCAAAAGTTGGGGAAGGCGATCTTCTGGCCATATGTTCCGCCGGCGCCTACGGCTTCACGATGAGTTCTAATTACAATTCCCGCAACCGCGCGGCGGAAGTCCTCGTGGAAGGCGATAAGATGAAGCTTATCCGCAAAAGGGAAACTTACGAAGACCAAGTCAGAAACGAAAAGACATGCAGATAAAATTCACAAAAATGCACGGGCTCGGCAACGACTTCGTGGTCGTTGACGCCACCGGGACGCTGAAAGACTGGCACCCCAGCGCCAAAGAGGCCTCCTTTCTTCAGGACAGGCACTTCGGCATCGGGGCCGACCAGCTTCTTCTCCTGTATCCCTCGGATAAGGCTGACCTGCGCATGGCGATCTTCAACGCCGACGGCAGCGAAGTGGAGATGTGCGGCAACGGCATCCGCTGCTGCGCGCTCTTCGCGAGAAGGCGCGGCCTCGTTTCAAAAGACGAGATGACGATAGAGACGCCGGCCGGGATCATGCGCCCCGTCATCGTGGGATCCGAAGTGAGAGTCGATATGGGAGCACCGAAGATAAGCGGCGTCGCTGCCAATCCTCCCGAAGGCTTGGACCTTCCTCCCATGACACGCGTTTCCATGGGCAACCCCCACGCGGTCTTCTTCGTTCCCGACGCGGAGAGCTTCCCCGTGGCGGAATGGGGGCCGAAAGTCGAAAGACACCCGATGTTCCCAAGGCGGACGAACGTGGAGTTTGTCCAGGTGCTGGACAGGAAGACTGTCCGTATGCGCGTCTGGGAACGCGGGGCAGGCATCACCATGGCCTGCGGCACCGGCTCCTGCGCGACCTACGTGGCGGCCATACTGAACGGCTTCGCCGACGCGACGGGCAAAGCTATATTGGACGGCGGAACGCTGACCATCAATTGGGAAGGCGAAGGGAAGTCGGTCTTCATGACCGGCCCGGCGGAAGAAGTTTTCAATGGGGAGATAAGCTTATGAGTCTTCTGGTCTGCGAAAACATCGTGAAGGAATTCGGAAACGCGGAAAACCGCATCGCCGTCCTGAAAGGAGTTTCCCTTTCACTGGAAAAAGGCGAGCTCGCGACGATCCTGGGCTCCTCCGGCGCCGGCAAGAGCACGCTCCTCAACATCATCGGCGCGCTCGATCCGCCCAGCTCCGGCAAGGTCTATCTTGACGGCGAGGACATCTACGCCCTGAACGACAAGAAGATCTCCGCGCTCAGAAACCAGAAACTCGGCTTCGTCTTTCAGCTCTACCACCTCATGGCCGAGCTGACGGCTCTTGAGAACGTCCTGCTGCCGGCCCGCATCGCGGGACACGAGGACGCCAAGGCCAGATCCCGGGCCAGGGACCTCTTGGCCGCGGTCGGCCTTAAAGACAGGGAAAAGCATTTCCCCGCCCAGCTCTCCGGCGGCGAACAGCAAAGGGCGGCCATCGCCCGCTCCCTTATCAACGGTCCGGAACTTTTGCTGGCTGACGAACCGACCGGCAACCTTGATCGAAAGAACAGCGAGATGATAACCGAGCTTTTGGTGAAGCTGCAGAAAGAAATGGGCTTCGCCATGCTCTTCGTCACGCACAACCGGGAGCTCAGCTCTCTGGGCAGGACGCTCGTGCTGCGGGATGGAACGCTTGCGGAAGCTGAAAACAAAGAGGCTCTAACGACACCGAAAATATGAAGCTCGTTTTAGCGACAACCAACGCCGGCAAAGTCCGGGAGCTTTCCGACATGATGTCAAAGGCCAACCTTGACATCACGGTCGTAGGTCTTATGGACTATCCCGATTACCGTTCGCCCGTAGAAGACGGCGAGACTTTTGGGGAGAACGCCCGCAAAAAGGCTGTGACCGCCGCGGAAGCGCTGGGCGAAGTCGTCCTGGCGGACGACTCCGGACTTTGCGTGGACGCCCTGGGAGGCGCGCCCGGCGTGCGCTCCGCCCGTTTCGCAGGGGAAGGACACGATGACGACGCCAACATAGAAAAACTTTTAGAGTGCATGAAGGACGTACCGGACGGCAAACGCCAGGCCCGCTTTGTCTGCTCCTTGTGCCTCGCTTTCCCCAACGGCGACTTTTTCGTTACGGAAGGGGACTGCGCGGGAGTTATCGCCAGGGAAAGGCGGGGGAATTTTGGCTTCGGCTACGACCCCGTTTTCCTTCTGCCGGACGGCAGGATGATGGCGGAACTCAACCAAATGGAAAAGAATTTGATTTCTCATCGCGGCGCGGCCTACAAACTGGTCATGCCGCAATTGCGCGCGCTCATTAAAGCGCCTAAACAAACTTTGTGAGGACCTTATGCCGACAAAGAAAACAAAAAAAACCAACGCGAGATCTTCGCAAAGCAAACCTAAAGGTAAAACTGTGACCAAAGCTCCAAACAGTAAAGCCAAGAAAACAGCGCCGGCCAAACCCGCCGCGAAGAAACCGACCGTTAGCAAAACGGCCAAGAAGCCAGTAACCGCAAAGAAGGCGGCTCCCGCCAAGAAGCCCGCGCCCGCGAAAAAAGCGCCCGCTAAGAAAGCCGCGCCCTCCAAGAAGCCGGTCGTGAAGAAGGCTCCTGCGAAGAAGCCCGCGCCCGCCAAGAAAGCGCCCGCTAAGAAAGCCGCGCCCGCCAAGAAACCGGTCGTGAAGAAAGCTCCGGCGAAGAAGCCCGCGCCCGCCAAAAAAGCGCCCGCGAAGAAGCCGGTCGTGAAGAAAGCTCCGGCGAAGAAGCCCGCGCCCGCTAAGAAAGCTCCGGCGAAGAAACCGGTCGTGAAGAAGGCTCCTGCTAAGAAGCCCGCTCCCGCGAAAAAAGCGCCCGCGAAGAAGCCGGTCGTGAAGAA
>JAFSWV010000129.1 GCA_017444325.1 bacterium
AGAAGACCTTTAGGAAAAAAACACCCTTTTCCACTTTCTCCCACTTTTTTCGTAAAAACAAAGTTAACCACAGGTTATCCACAAGTAAAAGTGATCTTTTCAGCCGTTTTTCCCTTTTTCAAGCCCAGTCGCGACCACCCTCATTCGCTGAAATAACTTTATTATTTTAAATATGTTATATGTGATATGGCCGACTCCCTGACCCCTTCTGGCGGGAGGGGGGGGTTGACTTTGTGGGCTAAAGTGGGATATAATAGTGCTCGAAAATTTCGGAGTGTGTTTTTTTTAACAGATTGTGTGTGTTCTAAACATTTCCAAAATCAATTAACCAATGGCTAAAGAAAGGTACATAGGAACAGCCTCCCTGAAGGTGGACGCGAAAGGGCGCATCGCCGTTCCGGCATTCTGCCGCGTGAACGACGCGAAGGTCTTTTTCGTCACCTACGGCCGCAAGAGATTCCTCCGTCTTTATGACTGGGAAGATTTCTCAAAGAGCATGGAGGTTGTGGAAGGCCTTAATCCTTTCGATGCCAGGACCGAGGAAATGAAGCGCGCTTTGTATGGCGGCAGCAAACTCGAAATGGATTCCCACTTCAGGCTCACGATCCCGAAAAAGCTGAGAGACTGGGCCGGGTTGACAGGAGAAGTTGTCGTCACAGGGGTCTCCTCCTATATGGAGATCTGGAACGCCGAAGCGTACGAGGCGGAATTTGCCGAAAACATCGCCAATCTCGGAAAGAACATGCAGGAAATCGCAGAGAACAGAAAAGAACCGAGGTAAAGAGCTATGGAACATATCCCCGTCATGCTTTCGGAAGTTTGCGCATCCATGCAGCTTGAAAGCGGCAAAAGATGCCTTGACATGACGGTAGGCTTGGCGGGTCACGCCGGCAGGATATTGGAAGCCATCTCCCCCAACGGTTTTCTTCTGGGACTGGATCGCGACAGCGAAACTCTGCCTTTGGCTTACGAGAAGCTGAAAACGATCGGGAACGATTTCCAGCTGAAACACTCTGACTACGGCAAGGTCTCCGAGGTATGCGCCGAAATGGGCTTGACTGATTTCGATGCGATACTCTGCGACTGCGGCATATCCTCCGTGCAGCTCGACGATCCGAAACGAGGTTTCGGATTCTTAGAGGAAGCGCCCCTGGACATGCGCATGGACCGCAACGATCCCTTGACCGCCGCTGATCTTTTAAATACTCTCCCGGAGAGCGAACTGGCGGATATTTTCTTCCATTACGGCGACGAGAGATTTTCCAGGCCGATAGCAAGGGCTGTTGTGATGAAAAGGCAGGACAAACGGTTCGCCTTCAATCATGAACTCGCCGCGCTGGTCTCGGGAGTCTATTACCGCAAAGGATTCCGTCATTCGAAAGTTCATCCGGCCACGAAAGTTTTCCAAGCCCTGAGGATCGCCGTCAACCACGAGGCCGATTCCCTAGTCGAAGGATTGAAAGGAGCGATTCAGCTGCTTGCGCCGAAAGGAAGACTGGTCGTCATAAGCTTCCATTCCGGAGAGGACAGGATAGTCAAAAATCTTTTCAAAGAGTTCAAGGCCGAAGGACTGGGAACGATAGTGACCAAAAAGCCCCTGAGACCGACTGAAGAGGAGATCGCAAAAAATCCCAGGTCCAGAAGCGCCCTTCTGAGAGTCTTTGAAAGGTCAAATACAGGAGAAGAGAATGTCTAAAGTCATCTACAACAAGAAAAAGAACGCAGGCAGAAAAAGCGCTGCCGGAGTTAAGCTCTGCGCCGTATTCTGCTCCCTGGCCGTCATTGCCGTCACCTATTACGTAGGCTACGTCAACTTGGCGAAAAGAACCACGGACACAGGGTTGAGGATCGCAAAGATCGACAGCGATATAAACGATCTTCGTCTCCAGAGAGATTTGACGCAGTCGGAACTCGAACAGGTCAAGGCCGTCAACTATATAGAGAAGAAACTGGCTGAAAACAACATTCACTTGCGCAAGACAAAAAAAGACCACACGGTCATCTTGAGCAAACCGTTGGCCATAGACACGGACTTCAACGAGGAGTCAAATCTGGCCGGGAAACCGCTGGAAGGCAACGCTGCGCTGCGCTGAAACAAAGAGGAATCGTAAATGAAACAAGGCATGCTTAAAATACACTTAGTTCTTGGAGCCGTCGCTATTTTGCTCGCTCTCCTTTTAGGCAGGGTGTATTTTCTGCAATGCACCGATCAGAAAGAATACAACGAGCGCAAGCAAAACCAGCTTCGCTCCACGGTGAAAGTGGAGGCCAAACGCGGTCAGATCTGCGACCGCCGCGGCTCCATACTGGCCCTTTCCACTTCTTCGCCCATGCTCTGGTGCGACCCAACTTTGATAAAGGACAGGGAGCAGGAAGCCAGGCTGATCTCCGAAGTAGCCGAGATAAACAAGGACGACATCATAAAGAAGATGTCCGCCACCAACCTGCGCTACTCCATAATAGCAAGAGGGCTTATGGACACCGAGAGCCACAAGATCAGGGCTCTCAGTTCCCAGAACAAGCTTCCCGGCGTCTATGTGAAATATGAAGAGAAGCGTGTTTACCCCAAAAGGGATCTTTTCGGAGTACAGATAGGTTTTTGCGACAGTGAAGGCCACGGATCATTCGGCGTGGAAAAAGGCGCGGAATATTACCTTTCCGGCATAGACGGCTGGAACACTTTTTGGCGCGACAACCGCCGCCGCCGTTTCTTCACCACGAAGAACATGGACATGATCTTCGATCCCCTGGACGGCCAGAACGTATATCTGACCATCGACGAGAAACTTCAGCAGATCGCCCAGGATGAGCTTGCGAAGGCCGCCGAGCAATACACGCCCAAGAAAGCCGGGATAATCATTCTTGATCCCAAGACCGGCGAGATCCTAGCCATGGCAAGCTGGCCTTTCTTTGATCCCAACCAGAGGAACGAATACAGAGAGGGAGTCTTCAACAATCTTCTTTTGACCGAACCATTCGAACCTGGCTCCATCATGAAGCCGGTCTCCGGCTCGCTGGCCCTTAACGAAGGCATAGTTAACCTGGCTTCCCCTGTCTTCTGTGAAAACGGGCTTTGGCACATAAACTACGGCCGCAAAGGACGCGATCTCCACGATGACCACAAGCTCGGGACAGTCACGTTCAAGGAGGTCATAAAATACTCCTCCAACATAGGCATTGCCAAAGTCTCCGAAATGCTTGGGGAGGAAAAACTCTACAAGGGTTTGAAAGCCTTCGGCTTCGGAAGCAAATGCGACCTCAAGATCCTTGGAGACGAATCAAAAGGAAGTCTGAAGCCCGTTGACAAATGGTCAGGACTCAGCATCCATTCCATCCCCATGGGGCAGGAGATTTCCGTCACGGCGCTCCAGATGGCCTCGGCCATCGGGACCATAGCGAACAGGGGTACGCGCATGCGTCCCAGACTGGTCAGCAAGATCTCCATGGCCGACGGCTCGATCTCGCCGGAAGCCCGCGATTTCAACTACTTTGAGCCGGTCGTGGCCGCCAGCGGCGTGATCTCCGAAAAGGCTGCCCTGGACATGACGGACGCAATGGTCTCGGTGACTGACGACGACGGCACGGGCCGTCTCGTCCAGATACCAGGTTACAAAGTGGCCGCCAAAACCGGAACTGCCCAGCAGTACGATCCCGAGATCAAAAACTATTCCAAGAAAAATTACGTCGCCTCTCTGGTCGGATTCGTTCCCGCCTACGATCCGAAACTGGTCTGCGTGGTGACGCTCGATTCCCCGAGAGGAAGCATTTACGGCGGAAAAGTCGCAGCCCCTGTCTTCAGGGAGGTCATGAAGGCGGCCCTGGAATATTTGCAAGTTCCCGCTGATTTTGAAACGGAAGAAGAAACTGAAAAAAGTGAGGCGAATTATGCTGTTGAATGAATTACTAAGCAACATTCCGCACGAGATCGTCAAAGGAAACGACAAAGCCGAGATCTCCGGCATTTCCTTAAACAGCCGCCAGATCAAGCCTGGCTTCGTGTTCGTCGCCAAAAAAGGCGCGGTGGCCGACGGCAACTTCTACATTGAAGACGCGGCAGAAAGAGGCGCGGCGGCGGTCTTCGTGACGGAAGTCCCGAAACTGATACCGGAAAACCTGACGGTCGTCAAGCTGTCACAGGATGAAGACACGCTTTCCCTTCTGGCCCACCGTTTCTACGGACAGCCGAAATGCAAGCTAATAGGCGTGACCGGCACCAACGGCAAGACGACTTCGGCCTACGTCATCCGCAATTTTCTTTCCACCGCCGGGCTGACCGTTGGCCTTATAGGAACCATCTCCTATGAGATCAAGGACCGCAAGAAGCCTGCTTCCCGCACGACGCCCGACGTCTTCGAGCTCTACGCGCTCCTCTCCACCATGGACAAGGAGGGCGCCGACGCCGTCGTGATGGAAGTTTCAAGCCACGCCGCAGTGCAGAAGCGCATCGGGAACTTGCTTTTCGACTACCTGATCTTCACGAACCTGACGCAGGATCACCTTGACTACCATCATTCCATGGAGGAATATTACGGCGCGAAACGCCGCTTCTTCGACCATGGCAAGGATGACGCTCTCAATCTCGTAATGATCGACGACGAGTGGGGCGAAAGACTCGCCAGGGAGCTCAGAGAAATCGGCCAGAGGGTCGTGACCATGACGACTATCGGCAAGGACGCCGACGTCAAAGCCGAGAACATCAAAGTCAAACGTGACGGCTCTGAATTCACCCTCGAAGAAAAAGGACAGCCGAATAAGAACGTCAAGATCAACTTCCTGGGCCGCCACAACGTCGCCAACGTAATGGGCGCCGTGATCCTCGCCTCCAATTTCGGCATCCCGGAAGAAAAAATACTTTCCCTCTGCCCGAACCTTCCGCCCGTGCCCGGCAGGCTTGAATTCATGCCTAACAAACTGGGCGTTGTGATAGTCATCGACTACGCCCACACCGACGACGCTATGCGCAACGTCATGAAATGCCTGAGGGAGATAACCGAAAACTCTCTCTGGATCGTCTTCGGCTGCGGCGGCGACCGTGACAAGACAAAGCGTCCGAAAATGGGCCGCGCCGCCGAGGAGATGGCCGACAAGGTCGTCATAACGACCGACAACCCGAGGACCGAGGATCCGGAGGCGATAGTCAAAGACATAACTGACGGCATGAAACTCAAAAAGCACGTCGTCATTTTGGACCGCAAGGAAGCGATAGAGCACGCCGTCAAGGAAGCCAAAGAGGGCGACGTCGTTCTGATCGCCGGCAAAGGGCACGAAACTTACCAGGAGATCAACCGCGTCTTCTACGACTGCGACGAACGTATGATAACCAAAGAGATCATCTCAAAGATAGAAAATGCTTAAGTTCACTCACGAAGACATAGCTGCCGCCTTGGGCGCAGCCTTCACGTTTTCCGGGAAAGCTCCGGACGGATCGTTCGGGATCACGACCGACACCAGGAAACTGGAGCCGGGCGACCTCTTCGTAGGCATCAGGGGCGGAAACACGAAAGAAGTGGCGGAAAAAGCCCTTACCGCCAAAGCCTGCGCCTGCATACTAAGCTGCGAGGCCCCGGAAGGACTGGCCTGCTACCGCGTCGTTGACACCATCAAAGCCCTGCAGGATCTCGCGGCCTACCAGAGGGCCAGAGTGCAGATCCCGATGATCGGCGTCACGGGCTCCTGCGGCAAGACCACGACCAAGAACATGCTCGGCTCGATCCTTAAAACCTTGGGCGAAACGCTCGTCACGGAAGGAAATCTCAACAACGAGATAGGACTTCCCATAACGCTTCTCAAGCTAAGCGAAGAGCACCGCAGCGCCGTCGTAGAGATGGGCATGAACCACAAGGGCGAAATACTTTCCTTAAGCCGCCTGGCGCGCCCCGACGCGGCCGTCATAACCAACATCGGAAGCGCCCACATCGAATATCTTGGCAGCAAGGAAAACATCGCGCTGGCCAAAGCCGAGATCTTCCGCGGCGTCCCGCCCTGCGGAAAAGTCGCCCTTCCCATAGAGAGCGATTTCTTTGGAAAACTTTCCGAAATGGCGAAGCAGTTAGGCCTCGCTGTCATAAGTTTCGGCAAAGGCGGAGATTTTGAATTTGTAATAAAAACTGAGGACGCCTCGGGATTAAGCGGCGAATTGAGAACGCCCATGGGGAATGTTGCGCTTACGGTGCCGGTCATCGGCGCTTACAACGCTCTCAACATTGCGAGCGCCGCGGCCGGAGCCTGCGCGCTGATAGAAGGCATCAAACTGGAAAACATAAAGCTTGGTTTGGAATCCGTCAAGGGCGAGAAGCTGAGGAACGAACTGCACGAACACAAGGGCGCGCGTTTCATTCTCGACTGCTACAACGCCAACCCAGATTCCATGGCGGCCTCACTCACGATGTTGAAAGAAATGGACGTGAAAGGCCGGAAAGCCGCCCTTCTCGGCGACATGCTGGAAATTGGCGACAAAGCCAAGGGCGCCCACTACGAGATCGGCAAATTCGCCGCGCAATTTTTGGACGCGCTGTTTTTGACCGGCGAATACGCCGAAGATTACGCGGCCGGAGCGAAAGCCGCCGGCAGTCCCTGCCGCGTCGCGATCTGCGAGCCCAAGGACGTATTGGAAGCGCTGAAGGCGTACGTCAAAGCCGACGACGCCATCCTTTTCAAAGGCTCGCGCGCCAACAAGCTGGAAGAATACTTTTACGAAATGTTCAAAAACAACCAATGAAAAATACAAACAATAAAAGCAGGAACGGAATGTGTGCGGTGATTGGCGAACTGCTTCTCCCTTCCCCCTACACGAACACACACACCAAAAAGAGCGGCGTCTCTACATCCGCATTCCGGTTGCGGTCCGGGGATATTTTGTCTTCGGGCCGCAACATCCTGTCAATAAGCGAGGTCAAAGGATAATATGTTCTACTACGTTTTCTTCGGATGGCTAAGCGAAAGCGTTCCGGCTTTCCATGTCTTCAAGTATATCTCTGTGCGCTCCGCCATGGCGGCTGTGACCGCGCTTGTCATAAGCCTTATCCTGGCGCCCTCGCTTATCCGCTGGCTTTATATGATGAAGATCGGCCAGGAGATCAGACGCGACGAATGTCCGCCGCTGCACCTTCTGCACAAGAACAAGCAGGGCGTCCCCACCATGGGCGGCATACTGATCCTTCTGGCCGTCACGGTCTCCACGCTTCTCTGGGCGCAGTTCTCGCTCTACACGATGCTTGCTCTGGGCGTTTTCGTATCCCTGGGACTTCTGGGCTTCGCCGACGACTACACCAAGGTCAAGCAGAAGAACGCCGCCGGCATTTCCGGCAAGACGAAGCTCGTCGTGCAGTCGCTGGTGGCTTTGATCGCGGCCCTCGTCCTCATCTTCTACGGCAAGGAGAATTTCCCCTTCTACGTCCCCTTCTTCAAGAATCCAATCATTGAGAATCTCGGCTGCTACTACATAATCCTCGCCATGCTGGTGATCGTCGGGACTTCCAACGCCGTCAACCTGACGGACGGCCTCGACGGACTGGCTATCGGCACTGTCACGATCGCAGCCCTGGCTTACCTTGTTCTGGCTTACTGCGCCGGCAACTCCAAGATCGCCGAATACCTCTACATCTATTACGCCAGGGACGCTGCGGAACTGACGGTCTTTTTGTCCGCCATGGTCGGCGCCGGGCTCGGCTTCCTCTGGTACAACGCGCACCCGGCCAGGGTCTTCATGGGCGACACCGGAAGCCTTGCTTTGGGCGGCGCCATCGGCATCACGGCGCTTTTGGTCAGGAAGGAAGTGTTGCTTCTCATCATAGGTTTCATCTTCGTCATGGAAGCCTGCTCGGACATCATCCAGGTCGCCTCCTTCAAGCTGACGCAAAAGCGAGTCTTCCGCATGGCTCCCATACACCATCACTTTGAAATGCAGGGCTGGCCCGAGACCAGGGTCACCATGCGTTTCTTCATCTTAGCCCTCATCTTCGCGATCCTGGGCCTAGCCACACTGAAACTGCAATAAGGTAAAGATATTCATGCGCATCGCAATAATGGGACTGGCAAAA
>JAFSWV010000130.1 GCA_017444325.1 bacterium
CTCTCCTGGTATCTTGACCGTCTTTCGAAGATGTCTCTGAAAGAAACTTTCTGGCGGCTTGATCTTCTGGTCAACCAGCCGGATCTTTCGAAGATGCGCCAGATCCCTTTGGACGTCGCCAGCAGCGAAATGAAAAAAAGCGCGCCAACTCTCGGCGCGAAGCCTAAGGTCTCCCAGAAGATCAGGGAGGAAGTCGTTTTGAGGGGCGAGGCGGCGCTCAGGCATGAATTCGATTTTTTTGGTGACAAGATAACGCTGCCGGGGACGATCTTCTGGCTGAAAGACCCCGCCAACGGGAAGCAGTCTCCGAGAAAAGATTTCCTGGAAATGAACTACCGCGATCTCGGGGACGAGATCTCCATAATGCGCATCTGGTTTTTGAACCGCCACTATCATCTCATCGATCTGGCGAAGGCCTACGCCGTGACGGAAGATGAAAAGTACGCCGAAGAGATCGTTTCACAGCTGAACAGCTTCATGAAGGAGTGCGCTTACCCTTACGGGCTCCCCTGGGCGACCACGATGGAAGTCGCCATGCGCCTGCTTGTCTGGTGCCACGTTTACCGCCAACTTGCCTTCAAGCTTCCAAACTGTTTTACGGAGGCTTTTGCGCTTTCCTTCATGACAGTGGTCAAGCAGCATTATGAGCACGTGAAATTCAACCGCTCGCGTTTTAGCAGCGCCAACAATCACGCGCTGGCTGAGCTTACGGCGCTTATCGCCGCGAAGAAGACTTTCCCCATTCTCTTCGCCAAGGAAAAGGAGAATTGGGAAGACGAGCTTCTGAAAGAAGCGAAAGCACAGTTCTCCGCCAAGGGCGTGAATCTTGAGGAGGCCTACTCTTACCAGGCTTTCTCCCTGGAACTGCTCTGCGCCGCAGCCTGCTTTTCCCCTGAATTCCTGGACAAGGCCAAGGGAACGCTAAACGCGGCCGCCCAATTTATGGCTAGGGCCAACGGGATGATGGCGCTCTGCGGCGAATACGGCGACAGCGACGAAGCCATGGCTACCGGGCTCATACCCAGGAACGGCGCCTATTATGAAAATGTGACCAAACTGGCCTTGGCGCTTTCCTCCGATTCGGCGCAGGAAAGCAATGAGATAGGCGAAGACTACCAATGGTATGCCTTGAAGATTGCGCTTCCCGTTCAGACTGAGGACCGCGTCCACTTCAGCAAGGACGTAGGCATGTTCTGGAAAGGCGCAACCAAAGACGGCGCGGAAGTTGAGTTTTTCTTTATGACCGGACCTTTGGGTTACGGCCCACTGGCCGCCCACGGCCATGCTGACGCGCTTTCCTTTACCATGAGTATTAACGGGACACCTGTTTTCATAGATCCCGGCACGGGCAACTATCATCAGAACAGAAAATGGCGGGAATATTTCCGCTCGACGTTCGCCCACAACACCATGACAGCGGAAAACGAGAGCCAGAGCAAAAGCCTGGGTCCCTTCATGTGGAAGAACAAATACCGCGTGGAGATAGAAAGCGACAAGATGACAGAAACGGGCTTCGACCTTTCCGCCAGGCACTACGGTTACAAGAGTAGATTCGGCCTCACTCACAGAAGAACGCTTGTTTTCGAGAGCGATGAGGGAAAACTCACTTTAAAGGACGAGACATTGGGCTGCGACGGCGTGACCGCCAAGCAGCACTTTCACCTTTCGCCGCTTTGCGAAGCGGTCCAGAAAAGCGCCAAGGAAGTTCTTATCAAAGGCCCGTCTTTTGAAATAGAGGTGGAATTTTTTGACGTGCGTTCCGTAAGGCTCATAATCGGGGACGAACACATTCCCCTTGGTTTCCGTTCCACGCATCTAGGGAAACGCGAACCCTGCAGCGTCATAATGACCGAGACGAACTGCATCGGCCAGGACGCTCTTATCAGCAGTTTCAAGATCAGAAATCTTAAATGACAAAGCCCCACGCAGTCATAGTGGTCGAAAACCTGCCGGTCCCCAGGGACCACAGGGTCTGGCTCATAGCCACCACGCTGAAAAGCAACGGTTATGCAGTGACGGTCATTTCGCCCTCCGACGATAGGGCGCCAGCGGGCGTCTATCTCAAGGACGGCATTGTCATGATAAGGCACAAGCTTTACCAGGCCAAAAACTGGCTGGGCTATGCCTGGGAATATTCTGAAGCGCTGCTTAAGGAAAGGGCGATACTGAAAAAGGTCTTCGCGAAGAAGCCTTTCCAGACGATCCATGTCTGCGACCCGCCGGACCTGCTCTATCTTTTGGCCAAGCCTTACCAAAAGAAAGGCGTGAAGCTGATCTTCGACCATCACGATCTTTCCCCGGAACTGATACTCGCAAAAAGAAACGCCACCACGTGGTGGCGTTTCTTTTTGC
>JAFSWV010000003.1 GCA_017444325.1 bacterium
ATATTGGCCAAAGCCCTGAACTGTCAGTCAGGCGACGGCCCCGTCACCGAGCCCTGCTGTGAGTGCGCCAGCTGTCAGGCCATAAAAGACGGCAGTTCCTTGGACGTCATCGAGATCGACGGCGCAAGCAACCGCACGATAGACAACATCAGGCAGATCAGGGACACCGTTTCGATTGCGCCCGTATCATCCCGCTACAAGATCTATATCATCGACGAAGTGCACATGCTGACCAAGGAGGCTTTCAACGCGCTTTTGAAAACGCTGGAAGAGCCGCCGGCGCACGTGAAATTCTTCTTCGCCACGACCGACCCGCAGAAGATACCTCCCACAATTCTTTCCCGCGTGCAGAAATTCGAACTGCACCGCATGGACTGGAACACCTTAAACTCCTACCTCTCCATGATGGCGGAAAAGGAAGGCTTGAAGGCGACGCCTTCGGCCATCGCGGCGGTCGCCAGGGCCGGCAACGGCTCTATGCGCGACGCGCTTTCGGTCTTCGACCAGGTCCTTGCCTGGGGCGGCGAAAACGTGACGGAAAAGGACGTGGCGGCTTTGCTCGGCCTGACCAACAGGGAGATAATCCTTGAGCTTTCCGACGCAGTCGTCAAAAAAGACTATGAATGCGCCCTGAAATGCGTCGGCAAAGTCATGGAGGGCGGACGCGACGCCGAGCAGTTCATTCTAAGCCTCGTTCAGTTCTACCGCAACCTTGCCGTTCTGAAAGTGACGCGGGAACCGGGCAGTCTCCTTGAGGAAAGCCCCGAGTATATGGTGGAACTCAAAAAAGCCGGCGAAGGCTACACCATAGGCCAGATCACCGCGGCCATAGACGAGCTCATGCAGATCCTGCCGAAGCTCTCGGCGACCGAGGCCAAGCAGACCATTCTGGAACTGGCCGTTTTGAAGCTCATCCATATCCGCTCAAGGATCAGCGCCGACCTTATCTTCGCGAAGCTGGAAGAGCTTGAGAAAGGCTCCGTGACTTTGGAAAAGGAAAAACAGACAAAAGAACCCCAAAAACAGGAAACGCCGGAGGGCGACGTGGCTTTGGCCAGGCAGCTCTTCCCTGGCAGCCGTTTGGATAAAAATCAATAATCATTAAGGAAGTCAAATGAAAAGAACGCATTCCTGCAACGCCCTGAGGGGCGCCGACCAGGGAAAGGATGTTACGCTTTGCGGCTGGGTGAGACGCCGCAGGGCCTTGGGAAACCTTATTTTTGTGGACCTCAGGGACAGGGAGGGCATAACGCAGATCGTCTTCGATCCGGCCGCCGCTCCCGAAGCTTATGAAGTAGCCAAAGACATCAGGGGCGAATACGTCATCTGCGTAAACGGCAAGGTCCGTTCGCGCGGCGACCAAGTCAACAAGGACCTGCCGACCGGCGAAATAGAGGTCCTCGCCTCCTCCATCAAAGTGTTCAACACCGCCGAGACTCCGCCTTTTCATTTGGAAAACGAAGACCCCACCGACGATCTGAGACTGCGCTACCGCTATCTCGACCTTAGAAGAGCGCATCTCCAGAAAGCCCTAGGCTTGCGCCATAAAGTCGCGCTTGCCGTCCGCAATTGCCTTGACTCCCTGGGATTCTGGGAGATCGAAACGCCCGTGCTCTCCAAGTCCACTCCGGAAGGCGCCAGGGACTATCTTGTTCCTTCGAGAGTGCATCACGGCAAATTCTACGCCCTGCCGCAGAGCCCGCAGCTTCTTAAGCAGCTTCTGATGGTGGCCGGCATGGACAAATATTTCCAGATCACCCGCTGCTTCAGGGACGAGGATTTGAGAGCGGAGCGTCAGCCGGAATTCACGCAGATCGACCTTGAAATGTCCTTTGCTGAGAAAGAGGACGTCTTCGAAGTTGGCGAAGCCGTGATGAAGACGGCCTTCGCCACCGCTGGCTATGAGATCACTACTCCCTTCCCGCACATGACCTGGCAGGACGCCATGGACGGCTACGGCTCCGACAAGCCGGACCTGCGCTTCGGAATGGTCATCCAGAACGTTACGGAGATTTTCAAAAGCTGCGCTTTCCCGCCCTTTGCTTCCGCACTTGAGGAATCCGGCAGCGTAAGGTGCATAAAAGTGGAAGGAGGCGCGACTCTCCCCCGCCGCAGGCTGGACGAACTCAGTGAAGTTGCCAAGAAAGAGAAAGCCAAAGGCATCTTCTGGGTCAAATACGAAGCGGAAGGCCGCAAGTCCCCAATGAAGGGTTTGACCGACGAAGAATGGGCCGCGCTTGAAAAACAGCTTTCCCCCGCCGAGGGCGACCTCATCCTGCTGTCCGCCGGTCCGGCCCTTACCGCCTGCAAAGGCCTGGGCGCCGTCAGGCTCCAGCTTGGCGCTGAACTGAAGCTCATTCCGGAAAACACTTTCGCCTTCACCTGGATCACGGACTTCCCGCTCTTCCAGTACAGCGAGGAGGAAGGACGCTGGGTAAGTGAGCACCACCCCTTCACCTCCCCCAACGCCCTTGACTTCGACATTCTGGAATCCGATCCCGGACACGTCAGAAGCAACAGCTACGACCTCGTCATCAACGGCTACGAAGTCGGATCCGGCTCAGTCCGTATCCACGACTCCAAGCTGCAGGACCGCATCTTCAGGCTCCTGAAGCTCGAGCCGCAGCAGATCGAAGACCGCTTCGGCTTCTTCATCAACGCTCTAAAGTACGGCGCCCCGCCCCACGCCGGCGTCGCCTTCGGACTGGACAGGCTCACCATGCTGCTTACCGGACGCAACAACATCAGGGACGTCATCGCCTTCCCGAAGACTTTGAAGGCCACCGACCTCATGTCCGACGCGCCCTCCACCGTCAGCCCCGAACAGCTTGACGAACTGGCTATTGCCGTAACGAGAACCGAAGAGGAAGAACTGCAGGGATGAAAATCTCCTGGCGATATCTTCTGGTGATACCAGGGCTGTATCTGGCTTTCGCCCTCCTTCCGCCGCTTGCTGCCAACAACTTCATCTTCCGCGACCATGCGGCGAGGAAGATCTCGAAGGCTCTGAATTGCCGGGCGGACGTCGTCGACCTTAAGCTCTCGTCCTGGACGGGCCGCTTCAAGGTGGACATCCCGGCGCTCGACCTTTATGAGGCCAAGGGAGAGGGCAAAGCCATCATGAGCCTGGACTACATCCATTTCGAGATGTGGCCGCACCAGATCTTTTCGCCATTTTTCGGCATGGAGAAAGGGTCTATCCGCACTATGGAGTGGGTGCGCGCCAGGGAAAGGGTCAAAAACTTCCTTTCGGCCGTCCCGTACCTCAATGTCAGTGAACTCCAATTCTGGGAGGACGAGGGCCGGCCGGTTTATTTCCAGAGGATCCGCTTCGACGCCAAAAAGAAAAACGGCTGTCTGAATTTCAATTTCAACTGCGACGTGGACTGCCCGGCGCTCAGCGAAAGCTCGCTTTCTTCCAGGGGACGCTACCACTACTCATCAAGAACGCTCTTCCTGGACAGCCTGAGCTTTTCCGGGCACAAGCGCTCCGCCGCCAAGACGATCCTCGACGGAAGGATCGTGGAGGATGTCTCCGACGTTCCCTTCACGCTGGATTGCGACTGCATAATAGAGAAGGATAAAATTGAGCTCAACAGCATCTCCTTCATGGCGGACAGGTTCCTTTCCACCGGCAGCATTCTGAAAAACAAAGACGGCCTGACTTTTCTCCTGAACGGCAGCGGCAATTTCACCAAGGAATTAGCCCAGCTCTGCGGATTGCAGCACCGCGTCTCGCATTTCGACGCCCTGGACTGCCGCTTGGAAGGCGATTCTGATGTTCTGGGAAATCTTCTAACCGTTGGGGATCTGACCTTCAAAAAAGGATGCCTCCTGGGCGTTGAGCTCGAAGGAGCGAAACTTTATTTCAACGCCGTCAACGATCACCTCTCCAGCCTCTCGCTCACATCTAGTTTCTGGCAGGGCAAGGCGACGATCAATTCCAGGGAGCGCGCGCTCAAAAACGGAGCAACCCTTCTTGAGACCAGGATCGATCTTATCGACGTTTCCATGAGCGACATGCTCCTTCATTTCAAATGCAGCGGAAAGATGCCGGGCGGCCTCTGCTCGCTTACGGCCGATCTTACCCTCACGAACGGCACGCTCACCTCACTTTTCGACGGAGGCCAGGATACGCTTGCGAAACTTTACGGCAAAGGCAAGATCAGCGCCAGGAACGTCAATCTCAGTTATTTCACCGACCGCGACTGGCAGGAAGGGAAAGTTCCCCTTGTGCTCCAGCGCCTCCTGGGCGCGGGCGCGACCATTGCGCAAGCCAGGAAGAGCTGCCTTTCCTTCAGCAGATCATGCAGTCATTGGGAAAGGAAAAGCTGAGGAACTACTCCGCCAGCTTCACCATCAAAGACGGCAGGATAATCTCCCCGGCCGCCACGTTGAGCGGAAACATGGGCGAAATAAAAGCCCAGGGAAGCTGCGCCTTGACGGGAGAAATGGATTACAAGCTGCAGCTGAAGCTGAACAAGGCTCTGAGCGATAAGTATTCAAAGCAGCCGCTGGCCTCGCTCTTCATTGCGGACGGAGCGATAGAGATACCGATCAAACTGACCGGCAGCGTCCGCTCCCCCAAGGCCACGCTCGACCTTACGGAAGAAAAGAAAGCGCTCTTCGAAGACCGCGTGCTGCAATTGGTGACAGATTTTTACAACGACAAACTTGGTTCCGCCGCCCGGAAATTCCTCGGCGAAAACGAAAGCGGCGACCTCATGCAGAAAATAGAAAGCTCCGTGAAAGAGCTCCTCAAAAAATTACTTTAGACGATCATGCTCTCACATATCCGCAACTTTTGCATCATAGCCCACATCGACCACGGCAAGACCACTCTTTCCGACCGCTTTTTGGAACTTACAGGCGCGGTCGCCAAAAGGGAGATGGTTGACCAGGCCCTTGACGACATGGATCTCGAAAGGGAAAGAGGCATCACGATAAAATCCCATCCCGTAAGGCTCAATTACACCGCGCCGGACGGCCAGACCTACATACTGAACCTAATCGACACTCCGGGGCACGTGGACTTCTCCTACGAAGTCTCGCGAAGCCTGGCGGCCTGCGAGGGCGCGATCCTTCTGGTGGACGCCTCGCAAGGCGTGCAGGCCCAGACGGTCGCAAACGTCAGGATGGCGCTGGAGCACGACCTCAACATCATTCCGGTCCTCAACAAAATAGACCTGCCCTCCGCCGACGTGGACTACTGCTCGCAGCAGATCATCGACCTGATCGGCGGCACCAAGGACGAGATACTGAAAGTCAGCAGCAAGACCGGGGAAGGCTTGGAAACCCTTTTGGAACACATCATAAAGGACGTTCCCCCGCCTAAGGAGCCTCAGGACGAAAAACTGAGATGGCTGATCTTCGACTCCGTTTACGATCCTTACAGGGGCGTCATCGTTTACGGCCGCGTCTTCTCTGGCGGAATCAAAAAAGGCACGAAAGTCCGCTTCATGTCGAACGGACTGGAATACGAAGTCATCGAAGCCGGAACTTTCACGCCGCACATGAAAGCGGTCGATGAAATAA
>JAFSWV010000131.1 GCA_017444325.1 bacterium
ACTTGTCTGACCACCGCGGTGTGGTGCCTGACGCCGGAAAAGGCGCCGTCCAGGTCGACCATGTGCAGCCATCTGGCGCCGTCGGCTTGAAAGCCCTCGGCTACGGCTACGGGGTCGGAACTGTAAACGGTCTTTTTCGCGGCGTCGCCCTGCAGCAGACGGACGCATTTTCCTTCTTTAAGATCGATGGCCGGTAAGAATTCCACGATTGTTGCCTTGCTTAGTGTTAAATGTTAATGAAGTTGCGCAGCATAATGAGTCCCAGCTCCTGGCTTTTCTCAGGATGGAACTGCACTGCGAAGGCGTTCCCGCTCCAAAGAGAGGAGCAGTACTCCAGCTCGTAGGAGGTCGTGCTTCCAATTACGGAAGCGTCCTTGGGAACGCAGTAGTAAGAATGAACGAAATAAAAGTAAGAGCCGCTCGCGATGCCCTTGAAGAGGGGGTTTCCCTTCTCTTTGGGATAAACGGCGTTCCAGCCGATCTGGGGGACTCTCAATATGGGATCCTTGAAGCGGCGTATCTCGCCCTTTAAGAATCCCAGCCCGGGTTCTCCCGGGCACTCCTCGCTTTTTTCAAAGAGGAACTGCATGCCGAGGCAGATCCCGAGGAACGGCCGGTCCGCATTCAGCCATTCCCTAAGGAAGGGACGGAAGCCTCGCTTCTCAAGTTCCTCCATGCCGGGGCCGAAGTTGCCGACGCCCGGAAGGACGAGCGAATCGAAAGAGATCGAATCAGGGGCTTCCTCCAGGATCTCCGTTTCGGCTCCCAGGTAATTGAAAGCCTTGCGGACGCTGTGGAGGTTTCCCGCCCCGTAGTCTATGATCCCTATTCGTTTCATTTTTTCTCAGTCAGGTCGCAGAGGGCTACAAAAGGCGTGACGCCTATTCTGGCCAAGAGCACGAAGCGGGCGTTCTCTTCGACGATGCCGGAATTCTTGAGGACCTCTCTGGATATCCTGACAAGAACTTCCTGCGGCCCGGACTCCGCGACCTGGGGAATGACGCCGCGGCACAGGACCAATTGCCTGGCTACGTCTTCGCTGCCGCAAAGGGCGAAGATCGGCGTCTTCGGGCGGCAGGCCGAGCAGTGGCGAGCCGTTTCGCCGGTTTCCGTATAGACGACCAGGGCGTCCGTCTTCTCCCAGTCCGAAAGGGAGCAGGCGGCCTGGGCCATTTCGTCCGCGATGTCGTAGAGATTGTGTTTGTAGACGGGAGAGGCTTCCGTTTCCGCAAGCACTCTCGCCATGAAGGAGACAGCCTCCTTCGGGTATTGGCCCATGGCGGTCTCGGCCGAGAGCATGACGGCGTCGCTGCCGTCGAAGACCGCGTTCGCCACGTCGCAGGCTTCCGCCCTGGTCGCCACCGGCGCGTTGATCATGCTTTCCAGCATCTGCGTGGCGGTGATGACGGGTTTGCCGGCCTTGTTGGCTTCCGCGATGATGGCCTTCTGGGCGACCGGAACAAGGGAGAGCGGCATCTCGACGCCCAGGTCGCCCCTGGCCACCATGATGCCGTCGGAAGCGGCGACGATCTCACTCAAACAGGAAAGCGCTTCCGGCTTTTCTATTTTGGCCAGCAGTTTGGGCTTCTGGGAATTGACGGGCGAATCAAGAGAAGCGTAGATCTCATCGACCAGAGCGCGCAGTTCCTCGATATCCGCGGCGCTCCTGACGAAACTGAGCGCGATCCAGTCCACGCCCTTGGCGACGCCGTAGGCCAGGTCTTCCCGGTCTTTTTTCGTCAGTGAGGAGATGGAGAGCTTCACGCCGGGAAGGTTGACGCCTTTCCTCGGATAGAGTTCTCCGCCGTGGATCACCTCGCAGGTGATCTCGCCGGAATTCTTGTCCGCGGACAGCACTTTCAGCGTTATGCTGCCGTCCGCCAGGAGAATGGGGGAGCCAACTTCCACTTCTTCCGCCAGCTTCGGATAATCGACGAAGACTCTTTCCGCCGTGCCGAAAATAGGCTCCGAGCAGATGATGAGTTTCGCGTGGTCCTCAAGCACGACAGGCTTGCCGCCGCGCATCTCGCCGACTCTGAGTTTCGGTCCCTGCAGGTCCTGCAGGATCGCCACGGTCTTGCCGGCTTCCTTGGCGGCCGCCCTGACGTCTTCTATGATCTCGTCCTTCTGCTTGTGGGTGCCGTGCGAGAAATTCAGCCTCGCCACGTCCATGCCGCAGAGGATAAGCTCCTTGACCTTCTCCTTTCCGGAGACGGCCGGGCCCATAGTGCAGACGATCTTAGTGCGTCTGACTTTCGGCGCTTCGCGGAAAAAATCTCCGAATGTTTCCTTTGATGTCATGCTCAAATGTTAGTCGCTGACTAAAGTGTCGGGTACGGGGAAGGAAGCGCAGACTTCCTCCACTTCTTTTCTGATTCTGGAAATTGTCGCTTCGCCTTCCGGATCTTTGCAGATCTCATTGGTCCAGTTGGCGATCAGCCGCATTTCCTTTTCGCCGAAGCCTCTCGTCGTCACAGCCGCGGAGCCGAGACGAATGCCGCTGGGGTCCATGGCCTTTCCGGTCTCGTAGGGCACGGTGTTGCTGTTGCAGACGATGCCGGCTTTCTCCATCGCGGTGGCGATGGGGTTGCCTTTCAGGTTCTTGTTCCTGAGGTCGATGAGGATCAGGTGGTTATCGGTGCCGCCGGTGACGAGGTTGAAGCCCAGCTTCAGCAGTTCGTCCGCCAAAGCCGCGGCGTTCTCGACGACCTTCCTGCCGTAAGCTTTGAAGGAGTCGCTGGCCGCTTCCTTAAAGGCGACGGCCATGCCGGCTGTGGTGTGGTTGTGAGGGCCGCCCTGGTTGGCCGGGAAGACGGCGCTGTCCACTTTCTTGGCGTACTGCTCTTTGCAGAGGATCATGGCGCCTCTAGGCCCGCGCAGCGTCTTGTGCGTCGTAGTCGTCACGACGTCCGCGTAGGGAACGGGCGAGGGATGGACGCCCGCCGCGACCAATCCCGCGATGTGGGCCATATCGACCATAAGGTAGGCGCCGACCTCATCGGCGATCTCTTTGAAGGCCGCGAAGTCGATGATGCGGGGATAAGCGCTGGCGCCCGCCAGGATCAGTTTCGGCTTGCATTCCTTGGCGAGTTCTCTGACCGTTGCCATATTGAGGCGGTTGGTCTTCTCGTCGATAGGATACTGCACGCTCTTATAGAAGCGCGAGGAAGCGGAAACTTTCCAGCCGTGGGTTAAGTGTCCGCCGTGCGGGAGCGACATGCCAAGGATGGTGTCGCCCGGTTCAAGGAAGGCGTAGTAAGCTTCCATATTAGCCGGCGAGCCGGAGTAGGGCTGGACATTGGCGTGCTCGGCGCCGAAGAGGGCTTTGGCGCGCTCGATCGTCAAGCTTTCCAAAACGTCTATCACTTCCTGGCCTTTATAGTAGCGGCGGTAGGGATAGCCTTCGGAATATTTGTTCGTCAAAGGAGAGCCGGTGGCTTCCAGAACGGCTTTGGAAACGTAGTTTTCCGAAGCGATCAGCCTGACGACGTTTTCCTGGCGCAGCGTTTCCTTCTTCAGCAACTCCGCGACTTCAGGATCCTGTTTGGCGATAAATGGGTATTCTTTTTGCATATTTAATAAACCTCCTGGTTTTTAATTTTTCTTCCTCCGAAAATATAAGCGAAGCCCACCGCACCTCTCAGGACGTACATCCCGATAGCCAGAAGCGGGTGGGCCAAAAGCCTTTTCCATTTCCCGTTTTCTAGAAACACTCCGAAATAACGGTACCAAAAGGAAAACTGCTTTTTGACATCCTCGTTTCCCGGCCACTTTTCTTTGTAAGCCGCAAAAGACGCGGAGTAATATTTTTTCTTTTTCAGGTAGCGCCCCCATTGGAAGGCGCCCTCGTCGTGCTTAAGGCCGGACGCGATCAGCTTAAGCTCTCCTTGTTCCTTCATCCGAATGTTCAGATCCCAGTCCTCAGGTCCGCACAAACTGAGGTCGAAACCTCCCAGCTTTTTAAAGAGCTCTTTCCTGACGCCTCTGATCCCGTCGATTGCCGTAGCGTCGTAGAAGGAGCGCTCGAAGTTCCGAACCGCTATCCAGTACCCCGAACCCACGACCTCTTCCGGGATGTACAGCCCGGCCACCGCAGAGTCTTCGAAAGCGGCGAGGCATTCCGCAAGCACGTTCTCAGTTAGCCGCATGTCCGCGTCCAGATAGACGACCACAGGGGCATGAGCACTTTCTATGCCGAAATTGCGCTGGGCGCTCCTCTCCGGCCCTTTCTCAAGGAAAAGGTCGGCTCCCGCCAAGGCGATCTCACGAGTCCTGTCAGTGGAGGCGTTGTCCACCACGATAACTTCGAAGGAATCCCGGGGAATCGTCTGGCTCCCCAGGGCCGCCAGACAGTCCGGCAGGTTCTTTTCTTCGTTCTTCGTAGTGATAACCACGGAGATAAGAGGCTGTTTTTCTGATTTATTCATCACTAAGAACAATATTTTATCAAATCTCTTCCGCTCCGCGTTTTTTCATTTTTTGGACGCAAATGGTATAATTACAAAGTCGTACTAAAATCCGCTTAACCACCAAGCCCAAACAACTATGAAAGCTATTGAGAAAAAGTATTTGGTGCCGTTTTGTTTGGTAACGACGCTCTTCGTTCTGTGGGGCATCGCCAACAACATGACCGACACGCTTCTAAGCGCCTTCAAAAAGATCATGTCCATGACGGACGCGCAGACCTCCCTTATCCAGGCTGCTTTCTACGGATCTTACTTCTGCTTCGCTATTCCGGCCGCTCTCTTCATCAGACGTTTCAGTTACAAGAGCGGCGTTATTTTAGGTCTGGCGATCTACGCCCTCGGCTCGATGCTGTTCTTCCCGGCTTCCAAGACAGCCTCTTACGATTTCTACCTGATCTCGATCTACATTTTGGCCGGCGGCTGCGCCATCCTTGAAACGACCGCCAACCCCTACATCCTTTCCATGGGCGCGGTCGAGACTTCCAACAGGCGTCTTAACATCGCCCAGGCCTTCAACCCCTTGGGTTCGATGACGGGCGTGCTTTTAAGCCGCTTCTTCATTCTTTCCAACCTTGACAAAGCCGACGCCGCGGCCAGAGCCGCTATGAGCGAAGCTGAACTGGTCGCCATCCAGGCCCGCGAGCTTTCCGCCGTTACCTGGACTTACATGGCGGTCGGTTTCGTCCTTATCGCCGTTTTGATCGCCATGCTGCTGGTCAAGATGCCGGAAGGCGCCGACACC
>JAFSWV010000015.1 GCA_017444325.1 bacterium
TCGTCCATGCCTCTTCTGCCGGCGCGGCCGGCCATCTGGAAGAAGTCCCTGGTCTTCAGAACGTCGAAGCCGCCGGGGTAGTATTTCCTGATACTGTCGAAGATGACGGTCCTTACCGGCATGTTGAGGCCGAGGGCGAATGTCTCGGTGGCGAAGATCATTTTAAGGCGCTTCTCGTTGAAGAGCTGCTCGATGATCTCTTTCGTTGTCGGAAGCATGCCGGCGTGATGGTAGGCGAGGCCGTTTCTGATGAGCGGCGTGAGCTTTTTGATGGTGGGCTCGTTCTGGACGGCGTATTTTTCGCAGAGCTCGCGGAAGCGCTTTTCTATTTCCTCTTTTTCAGTTTTGCTAAGCTGGAGGTTGGGGAGCGAATTGTAGGCCAATTCTTCCGTCAGTTTCCTGCCGAAGGCGAAGTACAGGCAGGGGAAGCCGTCCTCGCTTTTTATGCGCTCTATCAGCCTGGGAAGAGAGTTGGGCGTGACTGGGTCTTTCGGCCTTCTGCCGCGGAAATATCTTCTCGGCTTTTTCAGATCCCTGTAGGCGTCCTCTTTGAAATTCCCAAAGTCGGTGTAGAATCTGTTCTGGGCTTGGAAAGCGAAAGTTAAGGGCACGGGCCTTTTCGTTTCCTCAACGAGCACCATCGGGCGGTTTAGGATCTGCTCCATCCAGTCGCAGAGTTCCCTTGCGTTTGGGACGGTAGCCGAGAGCGCCAGTATCCTGGTCTGCTTCGGCGTGAAGATTATCGCTTCTTCCCAGACGGTGCCGCGCTCCGCGTCGTCGAGGTAATGCACTTCGTCGAAGATGATCCAGGCGACGTCGCTTATAGTGCTGCCTTCGTCAAGCAGAGTGTTGCGGTAGATCTCCGTCGTCATGACGATGATCTGGGCGTCGCGGTTTATGTTCACGTCGCCGGTCAGGATGCCGACGTTCGCTTCGCCGTACTGCCTTACGAATTCGCGGTACTTCTGATTGCTCAGAGCTTTTATGGGCGCGGTGTAAACGACTCTTTGATGGAGCGTGATGGCGTCCGCTATAACGTGCTCGGCGATCACGGTCTTGCCGGAGCCTGTGGGGGCGGAGACGAAAATGGAAGCGTTCCCGTCGATAGCCGCAATGGCTTTCTTCTGGAACTCGTCGTAGGGGAAGGGATGGAAGCTTTTCATTTCGCTACTGCCAGGAATTCTCGTATTCCGTTATGTCGAAATAAAAAGTGCTGTTTGAATTTCCTTTCGTTTCGACAACGATCTCTTCGCAGGTCTTGCTTCCCATAGTTCGAATGGAGGAGCTTTTGATCTTCCAGTCTTCGCCTTCTTTGCCGAGCTTCTCGCTGATGAAGTCGCTTTCCGCTTCCATCTTTCCCATTCTAGTGAATACGCCGGTGATTATGGCGGGGGCGTTTAGGGAAGTGCCGTTCCCCTTAACTTCCGGAAGCGGATCTTCCGGAGTGAGGCCGTCCTCGGGATTAGCTTCCTGATAAGCCTCCGGGTTCATGGGATCGTAGAGCTCGGCGGAGTCCTGGTCGGGCGTAATGAGATCGGCGGGGGGAACTTTCTCCTTCCAGCAGGAACTCAGCAGAAAGGAAGACAGAATGAGAAGGAGAAGAACGCTTTTATTAGGCATGCAGATCGTGGGTCTCAAGAAGCTTGCTGATCTTGGCGGAATTGTCAAGCAGCTTCGCTATCGACTCGTTGCGGTTGAAGAGGTCGATGTAAAGCGAGACGAGCCTGGAGATCGAGACCTGCGTGTACCAGGGGGCCGCTAAGAGCTCCGGCCTGGTGTAGGTCGCGTTCGTTCCGAAGATCCTCGTGATGACGCCGTCTTCGTAAGCCTTTTGGAATTTCTCGACGCCGCTTGTGAAGAGCATGAACGTGCAGGCGACGTAAATGTTTCTGACGCCGGCTTCCTTCAGCTTGTAGGCGACTTCGATGACGGAGCCGCCGGAAGCGATCATGTCGTCCACGACGATGGCGTCGCGGCCGGCGATGCTGCCGCCCAGGAACTTGTGCTCAAGCACAGGCGCTTTGCCGTCCACGACTCTCGAGAGGTCTCTCAGTTTGTAGAAACCGGTCAGGTGCGTGTGCAGCTGTTCCGCGAAGTAACGGCAGCGCGACATGCCGCCCAGGTCGGGGGAGACGACGATAAGATTGTCGGGGCCGATCCGGAATTCGGGGATGGTGTTGACCATCTTCTTGATGATCTGGTAGGCGGCGTGCAGGTTCTCGAAGCCGTGGTAGGGGATGGCGTTGTGGACGTGCGCGTTGTGGGCGTCGATCGTCATGATGTTGTTGACGCCCAAATTGACGAGCTCCTGCAGAGCGATGGCGCAGTCTAGGGATTCTCTTCCGGAGATGCGGTGCTGCCTGCTCTCGTAGAGCATCGGCATAATGACGTTGCAGCGGTGTCCCATGCCGCGGGCCGCGGCCACCAGGCGTTTAAGATCCTGGAAGTGTTCGTCGGGCGCCATGCTGACTTCTTCGCCGTTGCGGTTGTATTTTATGCCCCAGTTGCCAATGTCGGTGATGAAGAAGAGGTCGAGGCCTCTAACGGAAAGATCTATGACGGCTTTGCCCTCGCCGTTCTGGAACCTAGGGTTGTCAGAGGGGATGATGAAGGTGTCTCTCAAAAAGCCCGGGAAACTTTCATAAGGAGGATACTCTTCCAGCAGCGCCAGACGTTCCTTTATGAGTTCCTTGTCGATGGATTCCGCGAGTTCCCGTCCTCCCGGGGTGGCGATTATACCGATTGGGGCTTGTGGGATGTGACGATAATCTCTTCCGAACACATGAGAAGTACTCATAAATCACTCGCGGTTTTTAGGGTTTAAGAGGATTGAACACACAACCAATATGATACCTTTTTGCCCCCTCGCTGTCAATTTTGAGGCGTTTTGCCGGCCTCTCTCAGGATAAGCGTATATGTCCCAAGCTCATCCGTTCGGAGGACCTTGTAGCCGAAATGCACATATTTTACCATAAGTCTCTTGTGCGGATGACCATAGGGGTTAGGCCCGACGGAGAGAAGGGATATTTTAGGCCTCAGTCTGGCTAAAAAA
>JAFSWV010000132.1 GCA_017444325.1 bacterium
AGGGTTGGGCGTTTGGCGTTCGGAATCCGAAAAAGGGGAAAAGTTGCCCTCAACATTCATTTCAACCCCCGATCTTTGGCTCCTGGCCCAGGGCGAGCCCGGTGGCCGGGCGGGAGTTTCCCAACGGCTTGAATTGGAAAAGGGCGTCTATCTTGGCCAGGCTTATGCCAGGATCCCTGAGGGCAGGGAAGCTCCGGATGAGATCTCGCTTAAATTCCGAGCTCAGAATTTGGATGCGCCGACCTGTTCCGTCAAGTGGAAAGCGGGAAGTCAATGGACGCTGGGATATATGGTGGTTACTAACGAGGCCAATTGCCGCGCCGTCTTCTACTGTGGGAGCGAAAATGTCGCAAGCCCCGGTTCTGTGGAGTTCACGGACATAAGCTTCCGCCGCATTGATGGAGAGTTCGAGGAATACTTTAAGAATTCGCCGATCGGCTGGAGGCTCCGCCGGGAGAACGATGCTGTGGCCCTTCAGCTCGAAGAGAACGAACTTGAACTCTCACGGCAAAAGGTTCTTACGCCGGAAGAGAGTCAGGACGAAAAGGGGACTATTGACACTGAACAGTCCTTCTGATAGAATACTCTCGAAAAATACTGCAGAAACAATGCAGAGTGAAAGGCCGGATAACAGCTTCGAGCGTTAAGGCCTTCAATACAGGGAAACGAGCCCTTTATCTTTAGCCCGGAAGGTTCCGGACGGGGAAACGTCCCACCGGAGGGGAGTCACTTAGTTGATTCCGTTTGGGAGACATTGTTTAAAATACCACATTTATGGAGACATAAAATGAAAGCTACTAAGATCATCGTTGCTTCTTTACTCGTCATCGCTGCTATCGCTTACGCTGCCAAGACCCCGCAGGTCTTCTGCGAAGGTCTGGAAGGCTTCTCTAAGCCCGTCGTGACCCCGGAGGTCACCTTTGATGAAGAAACCGGCACCACCTATGTCGATTTCGGCACCCAGCTGGGTGACAAGGGCCAGGTCCAGTTCACCACCGCCAACGGCAACATCGTCGTTGTCGCTGCTGCTGGTAAAGCCATCGCCCAGAAAGGCGGCAAAGTCACCGGCACCATCAACGGTGTTGTTTCCGGTTTCAACGGCGTCGCCCTTAAGCTGAAAGGCATCACCGTCGGCACCGTCATTGGCGCTGGCGTGAAGTCCGCTCAGGTTGCCAACATCACCGGCTCCGTCCAGGCTGGCAACTTCGCCAAAGGCACCGCCCTCAAGGCTACCACCAAGATCGAAGGCGAAGTTTCCGGTAACTTCAAGAGCATCCAGTGCGCCCAGTTCGGCGAAGTCGAAGGCACCGGCATCACGACCCCGAAGAAGGTCGCCTTCAAAGCCAAACAGGCTGGCGGCACCATCGTTGTCACTCCTGGTCTGGTCTACACCGCCAAGAACGTGAACGTGGTCAACCCCGTGACCGAATAAGAAGCTAATTTCTAGCATTCTTTGTGGAAGAGACCCGCGCAAGCGGGTCTCTTTTTTTGCCTACAAAAAAGGCTCCCCGATTTGCTACAATAGAAGTTATGAAGATAAAAGAGACAAAGGAAGGCCTTATCGATTCCGGCTCCCTCATCGGCATGCCGGCCTTTTTCATTACGCTGACAGACGCTGACGAAAAGGGCGTCCAAAAGGGCGTGGACGAGCTTCTCGAGGCCGTGAAAAGCAGCTTCAAGCGCTACGTGGTCATAAAAGGCGGGCTCTCGGGGCAGATCGAGGAGCTGAAAGTTCTTTTGGCGGGGATAGAGGATCTCTACTGCCGCACCGTGATAGAATGCGGCGGAGAGGAGGCTCCCGACCTTGACGCCGACCTTTACTCAATTTCCATCACGCCAAGGCGCGTTTGGCCGACTGAAAACATAAACGCTTTCGTTTCCGCCGGAAGAATAGTGGAATTGAAGATATATCTTGAGGATGAGATAGACCTGAGGGAGACGCTCATCGCCCTAGCCAACCACGACCTGCCGCGCTCGGCGATCTTTTTCCTGCCGGCCGGGGAAGAGGCGGAAAGTTATCGCGAGAACGCGGCTTTCCTTTCTGAGGAATGCCAAAAGTACGGGTTCCGTCTGGGGCCGCGTTTAAAATTCTTACTGGAAAAATAGCATGGCGAAAGCGCAGAAAATATACGTCTGCCAGGAGTGCGGCGCAAAGAGCCCGAAATGGCTCGGGCAGTGCCCAAGCTGCGAAGCTTGGAACACTTTCGTGGAGGAGAGAGTTGAAGAGAGCGCAAACGCTCCCAATATAGTCATTTCAAGCCCGGCTCAGCCCTTGATGTCCGTCGTTTCAGCGGGCGACAAAAGGCTTCCCACCGAGATCAGCGAATTCGACCGCATCTGCGGAGGCGGCCTGGTGGCCGGGCAGGTGCTTTTAGTCGGCGGCGATCCCGGGATCGGCAAGTCAACGCTTTTGCTGCAGATCGCGGAAGCCCTGGCCAAGCCAGGCCGGGAAGTGCTCTATGTCTCCGGTGAGGAATCGCAGGCCCAGGCGAAAATGAGGGCCGAGCGCCTCAACATCAAGAATTCCGACATCTGGATCATGGCGGAAACGAATCTGGCGGCCTTTTTACAGGAAGCCAAGAACCGCAAACCGGCCATATTGCTCGTTGACTCCATCCAGGTCATGTATGACCAGGAGATAGGCAGCGCCCCCGGCTCCGTGGCGCAGGTGAGGGAATGCACGGCCGCGCTTGTGAGGTTCGCCAAAAAGGAAATGATAACGACCATAATCGTCGGCCACGTGACGAAATCGGGAGCCATCGCCGGCCCCAGGGTGATGGAACACCTTGTCGACACGGTTCTCTATTTCGAGGGCGAACGGCACAACATTTACCGCATCCTAAGAAGCGTCAAGAACCGCTACGGCTCGACCGACGAGATCG
>JAFSWV010000133.1 GCA_017444325.1 bacterium
ATCGGCTGGAACGCCGTTTATCCCAAAGAGAAGGGAAACCCCCTCTTCAAGGGCATCGCGAGCGGCTCTTACTTTTATTTCGTTCATTCTTACTACTGCGTTCCCTTAGACGCTTCCGTAACGGGAAGCTCTACCTCCTACGGGCTGGAGTACTGCTCCTCCCTTTGGAGCGGGAACGCCTTCGCAGTGCAGTTCCATCCTGAGAAAAGCCAGGCTCTGGGGCTTGTAATGCTGCGCAACTTCATTAACATTTAACATTAAGCAAAGCAAGAAACGTGGAATTCTTACCGGCCATCGATCTTAAAGAAGGAAAATGCGTCCGTCTGCTGCAGGGCGACGCCGAGAAAAAGACCGTTTACAGTTCCGACCCCGTAGCCGTAGCCGAAGACTTCAAAGCCGACGGCGCCAAATGGCTGCACATGGTCGACCTGGACGGCGCCTTTTCCGGCGTCAGACATCACACCGCGGTGGTCAGCGCTGTCAAGTCCGCCACCAACCTTCGGATCGAGCTGGGCGGAGGCATAAGAACGCTAGAAGACGCCGAAAGCTGTCTAACAGCTGGCGCCGAAAGGATCGTTCTCGGGACCGCCGCCTGGCAAAGCCCCGCCTTTATGGCGGAGGCAGTGAAAGAATTCGGCAAGGAGCATGTGGCTGTCGGCATAGACGCCCGGGGCGGCTTCGTCTCGGTGAAAGGCTGGACGGAAACGACCGACCAGACCGTCTTCGACCTCGCCAAACTTGCCCAGGATTCCGGAGTGGGCACGCTGATCTATACGGATATCGCCCAGGACGGAATGCTGAGTTCCCCCGACTATTCCACGCTAAGCGAGATCATGAGCCGCTTCGACCTTGATCTTGTGGCTTCCGGAGGCGTAGCCAGCCTCGAACACATTTCCGCCCTGATGTCGCTCAAACCGCACGCGCCCTACGGCTGCATTTCCGGCAAGGCCATCTACGAGGAAAGGTTCAGCGTCAAGGAGGCCGTTCTTCTTTGCTATCCTAACAAGGAGAAAAAATGATCTTCCAAAACGCCGCCGCCGACATAGCGAGGATCTACCGCAATCTGCCCGGCAACTTCCTTTACCGCACGGTAAGGATCTTCTGCATCCCTTCCCTGCACGTCTCACTGGTCTACCGCTACGGCCACTTCGTGCGCCGTTTCTGGCCGCCCTTCAGCTGGATCTTTCTGATCCCTTACGCCGTCCTTACGATGATCATGAGGATCCTCTACAACTGCTCATTGCCCAGCAAGGCCACCATTGGCCCAGGCAACATCCTTTTGCACACGGGCGCCATCTATATCCACCCGGCCACCAAAATAGGCGCAAACTGCGTCATAGGCGCCCAGGTGGTCATCGGACAGTCTAAGATGGACGACACGAGGGTTCCTTCTATCGGCGACAACGTCTTCATCGGCGCGGGCGCCAAAATAATCGGCCCCATAACCGTCGGCGACAACACCATTATAGGCGCCAACGCCGTTGTGTTGAAAGACACCCCGAAATATTCGACCATGGTGGGCGCGCCCGCCAAGGCCGTCAAGATCGCCAAGCCCCAGGGCAACCGCCGCCGCAACAACCGCTTCCGCCCGCGCTACGTCAGCAACGGCAAGCTCGAAAAGGACAACCGCGGCAAAGCGATCACCAACGAGTAAAGCTTGAAAAAGATATTGGAAATAACGACTGTCGGCATCACCGCCAGGGCCTTCCTCATTCCTCTTTTCGAAGAGTTGAAAGAGGAAGGCCATGACGTGACCTACGCCTCGACCCCGGACTTCGACGCCCTTGAGACCGTCAAGGCCGCCAATGTCCCCTTCTTTCCGGTCTATATCAGCCGCTCCATTTCCCCAAAGGACCTTGTCTCTTTCTGGAAGCTCTACCGCTTCATCAGATCTGAAAAGTTCGACGTCGTCCACACCCACACCGCGAAAGCCGGCTTCGTAGGAAGGATGGCCGCAAGTTTGGCCGGCGTTCCGACGATACTGCACACCGCCCACGGCCTTACCGTGCACCCGGGCCTTTCAAGTTTCAAGAAAAAGCTTTATCTCTTTTTGGAACGCTTCGCCGCCAAACGCACGAAAAAATTCATCTGCGTCACGAAGCTTGTCGAGGACTCCCTTGTAGAGCAAGGCATAACGGAAAGGGAAAAGTGCGTCGTTATCCCCAATTTCGCCGGCCCTTCCTACGATCCTAATAAGGTCGATCCCGCAAGGATCGAGAAATTGAGAGCCAAACTCGGCCTTCCCCAGGGCGCTTTTCTTCTTACCTGCGCCGCCCGCCTTGTGGACGACAAGGGCCTTTCGGAATC
>JAFSWV010000134.1 GCA_017444325.1 bacterium
CTCGGCATCATCATCAAAGCAGGAGCATAAGCAGCGAACAAAACAAAAGCAAAAACCAACAAAAAAGCGGAGCGGCCAAAAGCCGCTCCGCTTTTTTACTTTATCAAAGTTTCGGGAACATTCCGAAAGTTAAGGTTTTACAAAGGCCGACGCCGACGCAGCCAATTGACAAAACCGGGGTCCAGATAGCGAAAGCGGCGGCGTCCTCATACCATGCGCCACCACTTCCGCCCAAAGCGAGAAGCCCACTGATCACTCCTAGAGAAACAATCGGTGCGAACAGAATAAGGCAAGGCCCCTGAATGATAGGGTAGTCGTCCCAAATATCGCCAAGATTTCTGTGGGATTGATAATGATTCGGGCCGGCGCATACGGGAACTGGTCCGCAGCATTCATTGGTGCATACATTGCCATAGACATCATAAGTTAATGGTTTGCTCTCGGCTTTTACGTTCGTGTTAGTGGAAGAATTCGTTTGTTCCGCAAGCGCGCATTCCTCCGCTGAAAGTGGGATCGCAGCGATCATAGATGCGATTGCAAGCAAGGTCACGCCTCTGTTTCTTAAATAAGAAAAATAATTTTTCATAACAGCCTCCTAAAATGTATATTACCATTTTTCGTCCCAAGCCAATCCGCGGCAAAAGCATCCTAAAGTTGCAGTTTTGATAAAAGCGTAACTTTCAGTCTTGAGCATATACCAAGATGTATACCCGATAAGAGCGAAGGGATAATTCTCCGATCGTCCATATTTATGAGTAGCATCTTGCTCTGCTTGTAAATAGCACCCAATCGGGGCAGCCAATATCATGAATATCCCAAATCCGACCTGCGCTGCCTTTATACTTGGGTCGAAGAGAAGAGCTAATTCTCTTTTGAACTCCTCATTTTCGTCGCGGCAAATTTCTTCACTTTGACTTTTCGGTTCACAACAGCAAGTGTAGCAGCATTCCTCAGCTGACAGGGGAACGGTCGCCAAGACAAGCGCGATAGCAAGAGTGAAATAAACAAATATTTTTTTCATAATGTACTCCTTTAATAGAAATGGCAATCCATTCCTGTTATATGAAAAATTAGAGAATCGTTCCAAAAATGTCCCAGTGTCATTGTTTTGAGCGTTCCGCATATTAAGTAGTCTGCGGTGCACATTGGAATCGCGAGCACCAAATTATTCATAACTTGAAAGGGATGCTCGGTATTATGGGAAATATTGATGATTCCATCCTCCAATCCATAAAGAGGACAGAAAAAAGTATAGCTAAGCCCATCAACAAACCTCTGTCTCCGGATTCTTTTCATCCTTTCCTCTTCGCTTTGGAACGCGCTGTTTGTGTTTGAGTTTTGACAATTGACGGCCACGCTGTTTGTTTGCGCGGTCATAAGCTGATCGGCAGACGTTTCGCAATTTGAATCGCATTCTTCGGCAAATAGCGGGATGCCAAAGCAAACGAACGTTACGGCCAGAAGAAGGAACTTTTTAATTGTGTTTTTCATAGTTTCCTCCCTATTGAAGATTGCCAAATGTGAATGTCTGCGCCACCCCGTAGCAGAAAACACATCCCGTACCAAGAGCTGATAAGCAAGGCAGCTTCCATAATTTTTCCTTTACCGAGTCGCAATGCGTGGCAAACATTCCAATGCCTGTGCCCAAAGCCGGAGCGGAAATGATAAGAAGCGGTCCGCGCATTAAGGGAACATATTCGTAAGCAGCATATCCTAGGTCGGCGATCTTTTCCAAAGGAGTAGTCCATTCGAATTCAGAATCGTCGCTTTCCTCACAGTAGCAATAGTTTTCCGCTGAGAGGGGAACGCATGTCAAGACGAGCGCGATAGCCAGATAAGAAAGCGCCGCGCTTTTGAAATAAGAGAAAGTCTTTTTCATAATGTCCTCCTTTGTTAAAAAAGTTGAATACGAAATTGTTTACTCTTCAACTATTATAGCACGACATTGGTCAAAAAGCAAGGGGGGTAAAACCATAAAGAATTGCTATTGAATGTGCCCAAAATTGGCCCTGTATTATTATGAAAATAGCATGGGAATATGGTATAATATAAGCAATTAAAGAGAATGATTTAAGCCTAAAATCAGCCGTGAAAAAAGAAATTTACAAGCCTCAATATCTTGTCAGCAGCAAAGCCTTGAATCTTATTTCTGAAATTGCCGCTGCCGTAGAGCGTTATAGGATCCTGCTTGAGAGTCCAGGCGGACTTCGCTTGCGTAAAATAAATCATATTCGCACTTTACGCGGTACCACTGCAATTGAGGGCAATACCCTTACCGAAGAACAGATAACAGCGATTCTGGAAGGAAAAAGGATAGCAGGCTCTAAACGTGAGATCGCTGAAATTAAGGGCGCCCATGAAGCCTATGCCGCTATAGAATCTTTTGATCCCTATTCTATTGAGGATTTTTTAAAAGCGCATGGATTGATGACCAAAGAATTGCTTAAAAATCCTGGGAATTTCAGAAATTGCAATGTTGGCGTGGTGGATGGTTTTGGAAATGTTGTCCATATGGCGCCTCCATATTTGAATGTTCCGTCTCTTATGAAAGGCTTGTTTGAGTGGCTAACTTATTCCGAAGATCCTATTCTTGTAAAGAGCTGTGTTTTTCACTATGAACTTGAGTTTATTCATCCGTTCCAGGACGGCAACGGGAGAATGGGGCGCTTTTGGCAGTCTGTTCTTCTTGGCTCATGGCGCAGGGAATTTTACGGCGCGTCTGTTGAAAATATAATTTGGGCGCATCAGCAGGAATATTATCAGGCAATTCGTACTTCGACATCTATTGGAGAATGCGGTCCGTTTATCGACTTTATGCTTGACAAGATCCTTCGCGCGCTAAGAGCGAAAGGAGAAGCGGTTTTTACTACCGAGAAAACTACCAAGAAAACTACCGAGAAAAACCGAGATAAGATATTGGCTATAATCAAATCCATGCCTGATGTTACCTTGACCGAATTGGCCAATGCGACAGGTCTTTCTGTGGATGGGGTAAGATGGAATATCAGGAAATTAAAGAATGCCAATATTATTCGCCGAGTCGGCCCCGATAAAGGCGGCCGATGGGAAATAGTTTAATCAATTTTTCAAGAGAAAGGAAATTGTTTTAGCCTTTTGCGGAAGTTTATCTTTGAAAAATTCAGTGCAAAAATCCCGAGATAAACTTCCGATGATGCGATTATAAACTTCCGCAAAATGGCGCGAACGTTCTAATTTTATGCCGTGTTCGGTGGGGAAAAAGCAATTTGGGCCGTTTTGATATAATCTCTTTTTGGAGATTGAGTGTGTGAAAGGTAAGAAGGGGATAATTTTCGCTTTGCTGTTTTTAGCGGTCTTCGGGGCCGCCGCGGGGCTTTGCGACGACGCTGCCGGCTCTGAGCCGGAGGCTGGCGCCGCAATTGGCGCCGAGGCCGCTGCCGCTGCGGAGCCTTTTGATCCGGTTGATTATTTCGTGCCTCGGGTGTTTTTCGTTTTGTGCGTGAGTTTGATCACGCTCGGGATGCATTTGGCGAAAAAAGGGTACCGCTTCAATATTAGGCCTATTCCCGGTCTGAACGAGATGGAGGAGGCGGTGGGGCGCGCTACGGAGATGGGAAGGCCGTCGCTGTTCTGCACGGGCGTATCCGATACGGCGCATCCAGAATTGTACGCTTCCATGCCGATATTGAACAAGATCGCGACGGTTTCGGCGCGGTATAGGAATCGCCTGCTGATCCCGGTGTGTATGGAGAGGACGCTGACGCTGCTGCAGACGACCTACGAGGAGGCCTGCAAGTCTATCGGGGAATTGCGGTCCTTCAATCCTACGGACGTACGGTTTTTCCCGGGCGGGCAGGTGTATTTCGCGGCGGCCAGCATGGGGTACATGCTGAAAGAAAGGCCTGCGGCCTGTTTTTATTTCGGGTATTATGAGCTGGAGTCATTGCTTTTGTCCGAGACAGGGCAGGTGGTAGGGGCGATGCAGATCGCCGGCACCAGCCAATTGTTCCAGATACCGTTTTTCATCGCGGCCTGCGACTACGTGATCATCGGCGAGGAATTCTTCGCGGTGAGCGCCTCTATCAGCGGGGACCCGAAGCTCTCGGGAAGCCTGTACGGACAGGATATGGTGAAGGTCATAGTAATTGTGAGTGTCGTAGCGGCGGCTGTTTTGGCTTCCATCCCGACGCTGGGGCCAATAGTTTTAAAGATCGCCCAGGCTTTGCAGAAGTGATATGAAGAAGAAACTTATCTGGCTGTCGATCTTTTTGCCCGGGCTTTTGTACCTGGCGAAGTGGCTCTTTGAGGGAACGCCCATAGAGGGCGGAGCCTGGTCCGGCGGACTGACGCTGACGAAGATCGTGAACGAGTTCTGCGCGCCTGTGCTTATTTTGGTGGGCGCGACGGCTTACGGCATAGCCTTGGCCAACGTTTTCAGAGTGCATATCATGACTCTGATGAACAGAAAGAAAGGCTGGCAGTACAGCCTTATCGTATTCGTCTCGTTCGTGACGGTCTTCGCGATCTGCGTTATCTACGGATGGTTCTCGAAGGAGCGGCCGGAGGGGGCCTTCGACGCGGTGGAATTCTACCGCTCGTACATTTACACGCCTTTGCTGGTGACGGTCTTGGCCATCCTGGGATTTTACATCACCTACGCTGCTTACAGAGCCTTCAAGATAAAATCGCTGGAAGGCGTGGTGATGATGAGCGTGGCCCTGATCGTGATGATCGGCTACGATCCCTTGGGAAATTATCTGACGCGGTATCTAGGCAACACCAGGTTCTTCTATCTGCAGCTGCCGGAACTGGCGCGTTTCTTGCGCGAGGATATGAACGGCACGGTCTTCAGGGCGCTGCAAATAGGCGTTTACATCGCATCCTTGGCGGTCTCCTGGAGGATCTGGCTTGGCATTGAGGATCATCTTTCCGAAGGGGAGGAAGCGAAATGAGATTCGACCTTCAGAGGATACCGAGAAGCGTTATTTATCTCGTGCTGCTGATTTGCCTGGCGGTGCCGTTCTTCGTCAAATGGTCGCTGCCGGTCTATGTCTCCAACGCCACCAGGTGCCTTTACAGGACCGTGGAGAAAGTGCACGCGGAAAAGCCGAACGTGCCGGTGGTTTTGTTGTCGAGCTGGGATCCGAGTTCCCGAGGCGAGAACAGGCCGCAGATGGTGGCGCTGGTCAGGCATCTTTTGATTTTGAAGCAGCCCTTCGTGGTCTTCTGTCCGGCGCTGAATCCTATGGCGCCGCGCGCTTCGGAAGAAGTCATCAATTCGGAATTGGAGAGAGGACATTATTCGCTGAAGTATGGCGTTGATTACGCGAACTTAGGCTTCAAGGGCATTTCCGGACCGAACATCGGGCCTATTCTGCAGAACCTGGAAGGCGATTTCTTAGGCTGCGTGGCGCAGGATCTCTACGGGACCTCCGCTTATGAGCTCCCGATCCTGAAGGGCTTCAAATCTCTGGCCAACGCTTCCATGATCATTACGATCAGCGGCGACGTGGAGTCCGAGCACGTTATCGGTATTTTTTCGCCAAGACATCCCGAGATCCCGGTGGGCGCCGCGGGTTGGTCTCTGATCTGCACGAGGCTTTATCCTTACTTCGACACCAGGCAGCTGGTTGGTATCCTGGACGGCATGAACGGCGCCAGCGAATATTTGACGCTGCTCAAAGAGAATTATCCTGAGCTGGCGGGCGCCGATAGCGGGGAAGAGGAGAATGAAAGCGGCGGAAGCTCGACAAGAGTGAACGCGCTGACGCTGGCGAGAGTGCTGATCATACTTTTGATCGCGTTGGGCAACATCGGCATGCTTTTGGAGCGCCGGAGGGAAAGGCTAGGACTGCCGGTGAAAAAGACCGCGCCCAGCGTGACGGTGGGCGAGAAGCGCTACCTTAACATCGGCGCGCTCATCTTCACGATACTTTTCATCATCGCTCTGCTGGGAGAGTTTACGCTGCGCTCCAAGGCCGGCACCTGGTCGGTGGCGGTCTTCGGGGAGTGGGTGGCGGTCTTCTGCACCATAGGCATGCTCTCCTTTATTTTTGGCGACAACAAGCTCTACAGAACGCTCGAGCACGTGATCATCGGTTCGTCCGCGGCGTACATGCTCTTCGAGGTAATCGACAAGCAGATACTGCCGTCCTTCGTCTATAAGGTGGCGGACGGGTTCGCAGCGATGGTCGGGCGTCCCGCCCAGGGCTCGGCCTGGCAGTTGCTGCTGCTTTTAGGATTGATTCCCTCCGCACTGTGGTTCACGGTCTATATCAAGAAGCTGGCCTGGACCAACAAGCTTGTATTGGGCCTTCTGATGGGCGTGGCAGTGGGCATTGCTTTCGGCCAGAACGTAAACCTTGCGATACCGCAGATCGCCGGCGCCGTTAAGCCTCTTTTGACCTTCGGACCGGTGAACGTTCCGCACATCAGCTTAATGGAAAATGTTTCCATTACCTGGAAGAACGTCTTCAATCTCGTCTATCTCGTGACCATGGTCTTGGTCATGATCTATTTCGTCTTCTGCCTGAAAATGAAAACCACCGTCGCCAAAGGCGCGGTCAGGTCCGGCAGGATCGTTATGATGATCGCCTTCGGCGCGGTCTTCGGCAACACCATCGCCACCAGAATGAGCTGGCTCATCGACAGGATAGACGCCGTAGCGCTCTGGATAAGAAACCTTATGATCCTGGGAGGCTAGTCATGGAAGGAAGAAGCGAATTCGGAGTGCGTCTGGCAAGAGATCTTAAGGAAAGGGGCTTGGGTCCCCTGGCGGCTTTCCTTGTCAGAGCCAACTGGCCGCTGGCGACTATCTATGCCAACATCGTGATGGGCGCCGAGCCCTTCCTGGCCGTTGCCGGCTACGAGGCGAAGCCTTTGTACGAGACGCTGAACGACAGGGAAGCGCTCGCCGAACTTTTAGAAGAGCTGGAGAGGGAAGCCTGATGGCGGAAGAAAAGAAAATAAACGCCATCATCGCGACGGACTGCGGTAGCACCACGACGAAAGTGATACTGATCACCCGCACGCCGGAAGGGAATTATCATCTGGCAGGCAGAGGAGAAGCGCCGACGACAGTCGAGGCTCCTTTTGACGACGTGACAATAGGCGTCATCAACGCCGTGACGGAGCTCCAGGAGATCACCGGAAGGAAACTTGTTGAGAACGGCAAGATCATTTTGGGCGGCGATCCCAACGAGGGCGCGGATCTTTATTTGAGCACCAGCTCCGCCGGCGGAGGACTGCAGATGGCGGTCATCGGCGTAGTGGCCTCTCTGTCCGCTGAGAGCGCGCAGAGAGCGGCCCTGGGCGCCGGCGCCATCATCATAGACTCCTTCACCTACGACGACGGCAGGACCGAGCAGGACCGAGTGGAGAGGATCCGCCATATCAGGCCGGACATGGTGCTATTTTCCGGCGGCACTGAAGGCGGAACGACGAAACACCTTGTGGAGATGGCGGAGACGCTTCTGATGGCCGACCCGAAGCCGAGGTTCGGCGAACTTTTCAAAGTCCCGGTCATCTTCGCCGGCAACAGCGAGGCGCTGCCTCTCGTTACGGACGTGCTCGGCAAGAAAGTCGATCTCATAAAAGTTAAGAACGTGCGCCCCTCAATGGAAGAGGAAGAGCTGAACGACGCCGGGCAGGCGATACACCGCCTCTTTTTGGAGCACGTCATGGCCCAGGCTCCGGGCTACGAGAAACTCATGTCCTGGGTCTCCGTTCCCATCATGCCGACGCCCTCCGCTTTCGGACAGTGCATCGCCGCGGTGGGCGAAAAAGAGAAGATCAATGTTCTGGCGGCGGACATCGGCGGCGCGACCACCGACGTATTCTCGAGCGTCAATTCCCGCTTCACCAGAACGGTCTCGGCCAACTACGGCATGAGCTACAACATCTGCAATGTGGTGAAAGAGGCGGGCTTCGAGAACATTCTGCGCTGGCTGCCCTTTGAAAGCAATGTGAACGAGCTATGGGACATGGCGCTGAACAAGATGATCCGCCCCACCACCATTCCCCAGACGGAAAGGGAGCTTATGATTGAGCAGGCGATCGTAAGGGAAGCGCTGCGCCTTTCCTTCGCCCACCATATGCGTTTGGCCGGCGGCTTAAAAGGCGTCATAAGGCAGCGCAGCGTGGCGGAAGCTTTCGAGCAGAAAGGCGCCGCTGTGATCAACGCCGGAGACATGGACCTCATCATCGGAAGCGGCGGCGCTCTCTCACACGCTCCCAGGCGCCGCCAAACGGCTCTTATCATGCTGGATTCCTTCGAGCCCGAGGGCATTACGGAACTGGACGTGGACAGCATCTTCATGCTGCCGCACCTGGGCGTACTTTCCAGCGTGGAGCCCGACATCGCCCTGGAGGTCCTGCACCGCGACTGCCTCATTCCCATCGCCACGTCGCTCTCCCTTAAAGGGCAGATGAAAGACAAGGAAGTCTGCGCGGAGCTGACCATCAACACTCCGGAAGGCGAGACGAACTACAAGCTCTATCCCGGTCGTCTCTACCGCTTCACCGAGACGGCGGAAAAACTTTTCAGCTTCACCATCCGTCCGGAAAGGGAAGTGGACGCGGGCGAGGGTCCGGGTGTAGAGTACGAAAAGAAGGCGCGCTTCAGCGCCGTGGGTCTTGTCATCGACACCAGAGGCAGGCCTTTGGTATTGCCTACTGACCCTGCCGAGAGAATAGCCAAGAACCGATCCTGGGCGAAAGCCATCGGCGCATTTGATATGGAGGACGGAAAGTAATGGGCAACGCATTCACTCCTGGCCTCCTTATCGCGCCGAGGACGGCAGTCACCAAAACGCGCAAACTTCCCCTGGGCGGGCACGCCACGGTCTCAGTCGGCGACATCGTCAGCGGCAAACAGACGGTCGGCATGGCCAACCATCAGGGTCCTTTGACGCTTGTGAGAGCCGCGGAGATATTGGAGCTTGACAACGACAGGATGGAAAAGCATCTTTGCTGTCATGTGGGCGACATCGTTGAAAAGAATCAGCTTCTGGGCGAGACTTCCCACTTCTTCGACCTTGTCCGCAACGAATGCCGCTCCCCGGTCAAAGGCTTCATCGAGGAGATCTCGCCGACCAACGGCTACATCGCCATCAGGGAGCCGGCCACCATACTGGAAGTCTCCGCTTACCTTAGCGGCACGGTAACGCGAGTTAGCAAGACGGACGTAGACGTTTCCTGCACGGCCTGCGTCATCCAGGGCATCTTCGGCTTGGGAGGGGAATCTAGCGGGGAAATAATGATCGTCTCCGAAGACGAGGACATAACCTTGGAAAACCTGACCGAGGAATGCGAAGGCAAGATCATCGTGGGCGGAAGGTCGATAGAGAAAGACGCCATCGACATGGCGAAACTGTGCAAAGTAAAAGGCATCGTGGTCGCCTCCATCGAGCACAGCGTCCTCCACGACATCTTAGGGGAATACATCGGCGTCGCCATCACCGGCCAGGAGAACCTGGGCTTCACGCTCATAGTGACGGAAGGCTTCGGAAAACTGGAGATGGACAAGAGGACGCTGGATCTTTTGAAGCAGCACAAGGGCGAGACCGCCTCCTTCAACGGCTCCACACAGATCCGGGCCGGCGTCGTCCGCCCGGAAGTCATCATCCCCATATTGGAATACCGCGAAACGAAAGAAGAGAAGAGTTCCCTGGCGGTCGCCAAAGAACTGCAGATCGGCACAAGGATAAGAATAATCAGATCACCTTACTTTGGGAAACTGGCTAAAGTTACGGAACTGCCCGAGCAGCCCGTAGCGATAGATACGGAAGCGAAAGTCAGGGTCTTGAAAGCCCAGCTCGATTCCGGCGAAACAGCGACCGTTCCCAGAGCCAACGTGGAGATCATCGACTGATGCTAAGCTACATTTCCGACCACGCCCATTACGACATCGTGATGCGGGCGGCCTTCATGGCCAAATCGAGCCTCTGGCTCGCCACCTCCAATCTTAAGGACGCCTATGTGGAGATGGGCAGCGAAGTCGTTTCCTTCCCCACAAGATTGGCCTCTCTTCTCGATAAAAACATCGAAGTGCGCCTCCTGCACGGCAAGGAGCCCGGCCCCCGCTTCCTGGAGGATTTCGACCGCAATCCGATCCTGGCGACCGACCTGGAGCGCCGCATGTGCCCGAGAGTCCACTCTAAGCTCGTCATAGTTGACCTGCGCCTGGCTTACATCGGCTCCGCCAACATCACCGGCTCCGGACTCGGCATGAAAAGCGAGCATAGAAGAAACTTTGAGAGCGGCATCTGGACCGACCAGCGCGAGATCGTGGACGAAGCTGTCGATCACTACATGCGCATCTGGGAAGGCGAGGACTGCTCGCAATGCATGTGCCGCGACGTTTGCCAGGACCCCATCGCATGAAAGAAGCGCAGATAGTAACTTTCGCCCGCCAAAAGCTGGCCGAGAACTGCGATCCTGCTTTCAGGGAATTCGTCAAGCCCTTCATCAGAACGCCCATCAAAATAGTCGGCGTTAGGATCCCAATCCTTCATTCCATTGCCAAAGAGATCGCCAAAACCGATCCGGAAGGCTATCTTAAGGAAAGGCGGGACCAATCGTTCGAGGAAACCATTCTCCGGGGCCTCGTCATCGTTTACAGCAGATCTGACAACGCCTGGCGCCTTAATGCCCTCAAAGCCTTTATTCCGCGCGTTCAGGACTGGGCCGTGTGCGATGTCGTCTGCGCGGCCTTGAAGCCCTTACGGAAGGAAAGAGAGGCCTTCCTGGCCTTCCTTAGCCCTTACCTCTGCTCCAAATCCGAATTCGAGGTTAGGTTCGCCCTAGTTTCGCTCATGGATCATTTCCTTACCCCGGAATACGTCGGCACAGTTTTCGCCAAAATAAAAAATGTCAGCGATGCGCCCTATTACGTCATGATGGGCAAGGCCTGGCTCATCGCCACCGCCGCTAGAAAATTCCCCAAGGAGACCGTGGACTTCCTGAAAAAAGCCAAGCTCAGCGAAGAAACGAAAAAGGCCACCATAAGAAAAATCAGAGATTCCCGGGCTGTCATGCCGGAAGTCAAAAGAGTCTGCGAGATGATATTGAAGCCTAAGGAAACATTATGAAAAAAGCGGCAATTATATTTTTATGCCTAGGAGCGCTAGTTATGACAGCCTGCCAGAAAAAGATCTGCGACATGACGCAGGAGGAGGCGAAGGAGTGGACGAAGAACGCCACAGTCGCCGAGATGAACCAAAAAGTTAAAGCGCTGTCGCCGGCGGAAAAAGAAAAGCTTGTCCGCAACTGGCTCACCCTCAATCTTCCCGAAGAGGACAAGGAAGTCGTCATAAAAGGCTGCACGGCAATAATCGAGCATCCGAAGCTGGGCTTCTATGTCGAGCTCTTCGCCCATACGCCCATCAACAAGCATGAAGCCGGCGGCGGCGCCTGGGCCGCGGGCGACCACATCTCGATGAGTTCCGGCCTCCTCGCTCAAAAAGATCCCGAAGCCATCCGCAACACGCTGACGCACGAGCTCTTCCACATTTTCAACGAGCGTGAGCACGGCGCCGGCGGCATTTCCGCCCTCAACGAAGGCACCGCCATCTGGATCTTCAACATGACCTTCTATGAAAACGATCCGCAAAAGATGGCCCTTGGCTTAGCCGAGCCCGCCATCGGGACTATGCTCTACTACCGCGACATCGGCATTCCCGGCTATCCGACCGACATCGAATTCGGCGTACCCGAAGATCTTACTCCGAAAGGCAAAGAGGTTTACGATATGCTGATCGCCGCCGACAAGAGCAAACTCCCCATTTACGACGAATCGAAGATGAAAGAATTCTTCGATTTCTTCAAAGACATCAACCGCAACCAGGAGTTTTCCACATACCTTAGC
>JAFSWV010000135.1 GCA_017444325.1 bacterium
GACCGTATTGCACGTCACCAACAGCTATCCGCACGTCACTTTCGAGTGCGAGACGGCGGAAAAGATGGCCGGCAAGCGCTTGATCTTCCACGCCTATCCCACTGATCCCGGCACCAACGACATACTGACCGTCAGGTGGCGTTTCGCTCCCGATACCGAATGGAGCCCCTGGACCAACAGCTATTACTTCGCCCACGCCTTCTCTGAAGCCGGCAGCTTCAAAGTGGAGTGTGAGGTCAAGGACGACTACGAGGCTGTGACCAGGGAGGAAGAAACCATAGTTATCTCCGGCTCCAGCCCCGTTCCGTTCTTCCCGGAAAGGCTCACGATGAGCAACGGCCATTCCGTTGTCCTGGTCCTCGGCAACAAGGGCTCTTCTCCTTACGATTATGAGATCGACACCCAGAACGATCTCCTTTCCGCCTATCCTGCCAGCGGTACCGTCAGCGGCTACCAAACCGTGCTTTTGACTTACGACCACGCCGCCACCAGCGGCACGTCCGGCATCTTTAACTTAAAGCTCAAGATCGGCGAAGAGACTCATGACGTGAGAGTCAACATTCCCTATGTTCCTTGCCAGCTGGCTTACCAGGGCCCATTCGCTATCCTGGGAGAATATGAAACGACTTTCTCCGCCCTTGGCAGCCAGCCGGGCTACAAATACCGCTGGCTCCTGGACGGCGAAGAGATCTGCGCTCCGCAAAAGAGCCTGATGCTTGACACGATCCTCACGTTGGAAGAAGGCGAGCATGAACTTGTAACTGAGGCGCTGAAATCCAACGAGGCCGTGGCGGCGTCCGTTACCAACATCGTTTCCGCCGCGACCATCGATCCCGAGGTCTTCCTGGAAGAAGTTAAGCGCGAGGGCACGGCCGTCACTTATTCTCCCAAGGCGATACTGCATGCGCCAGGAGAAGCGGAAGTCCGTTTCAACTGGGATGAGGGCGTAGGCTGGACTGTCTGGCAGGCGCCTTCCGAAGTGACGCACACCTTCAAAGCCGACCGCTCTTACCTCGTTCAGTGTCAGGTCAGGGCCTACGGCAAAGAGAACGCCACCTCCACCCGCTTCGCACCGGATGAAGCTTTGAGCGTCACAGCTTCCTTCGAGAACGGAGAAAAAGAATATTCTCTCTCCCTGGGCGGCTCCGCCACGCTTAGCGCGGAAAAAGCTGGGGAGAGCGAGCTGGTCTGGAGAGAGAATTTCTCCAACCCGCAGCTCGGCCTTGTAGAGGACGCCTCCGCCGCGTCTTTCACCGTCGCGCCTGAAAAGCCGGGCACTTACTGCTTCCTTTGCTACGCCCAGAACGACAAGGCCGTCAGCGCGCCTTCCGTCCTTATCCTCAACGTGACGAAGGAAGCGGAAAGAAGCGATCTTTGCGGCTCCCTTGCCGGCGTAATCATAACCAACACAGTTTACGGCTGCGACATCACCGGCGAATGCATCCTGAGAGCCGTGGGCAAGAATTATGCTTTGGCAGTTTCCAACGAAGTGGACGGCACCTTCATCCTGGAAGGCCTGCCTTACGGCGAAGTGAAACTCTGCCTTTCCAGCGACCGCTATTCCGGCCTCGTTTACGAGACCGTTATCACAAACGAGGCCCAGGTGGTCACGCTGGAAGCGGAAGACCTGACAGGCAGCGGCATCGTTTACGCCCAGTTAGCCGACAACCGCTCCAAATTGCCCATAAAGGGCGCTTCCGTTGTAGCAGGGTCAAAGACCGGCACCACCACCGACAAGGGCCGCTCTACGGCTCTGACGCTGCCATACGGGCAATATGTCATGACGGTCGAGATCCCAGGACGCGATCTCGTCGTCACGAACATTTCTCCCGACGTGAGGGCCAAGACCTTCGACGTGGTCAGCGAAGGATATTCGCCCTTCGTCCACGGCTTCCTCTACGGCACGGGAGGCGAGACTGTGAAATCCGGCACCATCCAGGTGCTTTCTGATCTGACGAAAAACATAGTTGACCGCCACAACATGAACGGCGTGCCCTTCTATTTCATCGGCCTGACTCCCGGACACCCCGTGACGCTGCGCTACCGTCTCGACGGTTACGACAACGAGAACTACAGCATCAATTCCGATTCGATAATCGAACACGACGCTATCCTTACTCCGGAACCCGCGCTCATTGCGCTTCTGGCGCTGCTCCTTGCTCTGAAATGGCGAAGGTAAACTTTTCCATATTCCTCTTCTTTGCCGCCTCGCTGCTTTTAGGCGGCGAACTTGACGGCCTCGCCGCATACGGCGAGGTCGAGAGTTATTTCGCGGGCAAAGGCTCCACCAACGCTTTCTATGAAGCGATGGACATCATGAAGTCGCGCCATGCTTTCGATTTTTCGCCCGAATACAAAAAGGCGGTGGCGGCGCATTTTGCCGAGATCACCAACATCAACGCCACGGTAAAGCCCAGCTGGCTCTACCGCACCCAGGCGCTGGCGGCCAAAATATTCGGACCGAAAAAACTTTTCGCCAAGCCCCCCGAGGCGCTGAAGAAAAAGCTGGACAAGAAGACCAGTTGGAAGGAGACTTACGCTCCCAAATGGCTGGGAGTAATTAAAGACGTGGAATCTTTTCCTTTGCCGGACGGCCGCCATTGCGAGATCATCAGGCAGAAAAAGGGAAACGGCAAAGCGCTGCTATTTTGCCACGGCGGCGGGATGATCCTGCCGCCCATGCTGCAGCACTGGGATCTGGCGCTTTATTTCCTATCTAAGGGGGAGAGGGACGTCTGGTTCCCGGATTACCCCTTGCTGCCTGACACGGACATGTATCGCTCCACCACGACCTGTTTCGAGGCCTACAGGGAGATGCTGAAAATTTACAAACCCGAGGACATCGCTTTCTTCGGCGATTCCGCCGGCTGCGCCTTGTGTCTGACCGTCTGCTTCAGGGCCAGGGACAACAAATTGCCGCTGCCCAGCCGCCTCTTTCTCTTTTCTCCGGCGCACATCGACGTCAGTGAGGAGAACTGCAAAGAGGAGATGGCGATCCTGGCTCCCGACGACATCCTTATCCCTTTGCAGCTAATCGACAATCTCAACGTTTTCCTGCGTCCCGGCCCGAATGCCACGCACAACGAATGCGACCCGTACCACGGGGATCTGGAAGGCTTTCCGCCCATGCATATCTTCACCGGCAGCAAGGAAGTTTTCTCCTCGCACGCCACGCGCTTTTACGAGTTGGCAAAGCGCAAGGGGATAGACGCGACGCTCAAGATCGGAAAAGGCGTTATGCACGACTGGATCCTGATGCCCTTGGGAAAAGAGAGCCTGGAAGTCAGGGAAATGATTGCTGAAAAACTTAAGAATGATAAAATAAAAAACAAATAATCAATAAAGGAATCCGTCATGAAAAGAGTATTTCTGCTCAGTTTTCTTCTGGCCGTCTGCGCCTTCGCCAGCGTCCCCAAGAACGAAAAGGTCTTAACGGTCGACATGACCTGCGAGCAGCCGCCCACCCTTTCCAGCGGCTACGGCAGCGGCAACATCACGAAACTGCAGGACGAGGACCTGCCCGATCAGGTGAAAGCCCTGCAAGTGGGGGACACGCTCTTTATGAAGACCCCGGACGGCGTCTTCACCGGTCTCTGCACCGTGGCCTACCGCGACATCAATCTGGTGGAAGTCAGGGCGGGCTATTTCCAGCCCCGCAACAACGGCTACAACGAGATCTGGCGCTTCACCTACGACCAGGACCAGATGCTGGGCCAGGCGGACTACACCTACCTCAACCATGAGTACGCGATACTCTACAACCATACCAAAGGTCTGACGTCCCTGCCTCCTGTCAAGAAGACATTCACGTGCGGCGGCTGCGACGGACCCATTGACGACGTTATCGCAAGAGACGGCGTGAGGCAGGTCATGGACAAGATCGAGGCCGAGCAGTATTACACCAACGACTGGCAGTGCGACGAGTACGTCACCCAGCACTACATGATCGTCTACACCAAGGAAGCGGTGGCCGAGGCGATGGACAGGGGCGGCATCAACAACGTCATGGCCCAGGGCATCGTTTTGGGAACGCTCATTCTTAGCAACAGCCACGTCAGGTCCTGCTTCAACCTCGCGCATTCCCAGCTCGTCGATTATCCCAACCCTGTTGGCCAGATCTGCAATTCCAGTCTGGCTTTAAGCAGCCTGTGCAACTCCAAGAACGGGCTTGAGCAGATCGAGCAGCTGAGAGCCCGCTACGGCGCCGACATGTGCTCGATCGCGGTTCTGATGCCAACCTACACAGGTCTTGCCTACGTGTCGGGCGGCGTGGCCGGCAGCGAAAGCTCCGCCAACAACTGCATGGACGTGAACTTCGTCAATACCACCGGCTGGATCCACGAGGACGGCCACAACATGGGCGGCCAGCACTACGATGAGACCGGAACGAGCAGCGGCGGACTTTTCAAGCACAGCCACGGCTGCCACAACACGCCTCCGGGCGCGCCTATGGAATACGGCTCGGTGTTGGCCAGATCCAACGGCATCTTCAACTATTTCAGCTCCACTAATATTTTCTACGACGGAGTGCCCATCTCCACGAACCTGAAGTGCCAGGTGGCGCTGACCTGGGAAAAGACGCGCCGCTACGCCTCGCGCTACCGCTCCGTGCCTTACCACGCGGCGGGGGACATGATCCTGCACGAGAGCTTCAATTATCCAATAGGCAGCGGCTTGATGTTCAAGGAAGCCGGCTGCGGTTTCGCGAGCCCTTGGTATTCCTGCCTTTCCAACATTTTCTTCATCCAGGAAATGGATCTCGGCGACGATTTCGCCATGCATGAGGGCGGAAGCTTGAGGATCTGCAACGAATCTTCCGAAACGGCCACCACCAGGCGCTTCATCAACTGGATGAAATATTCTCCCGCCTCCCTTGACACGCTCGCGGGAAACGACATCTGGCTCTCGGTCTGGGCCGACATGGACGAAGAGGGCGGCTCTTACGGCTACGGCGGTTTCAGGCTCGGCGGCTCGTACGAAGCCTTCACTTTCTACAAGGACGGCACGATCAACGTGTTTGATTTCGGCACGGGCATCAAGCATAACTTCGGAACGCCGGCGCACTATTTGGCCCGCTGCACGATAACGACCAACGAGACAGGCTACGCCTACACGGACGTCTATCTGTGGATCAACCCGGATATGAGCGAGGAACCCAAAACGAGCGACTGCGCTTTCCACAAATACGGCTACTCTTACTGGGGTTCCAGTTTCTCCAGCTTGTATCTCTACGCGCCTTCCGGCTTCAAGATGACCTTCGACGAATTCTGCCTGGGCTACACCTTCGACTCGATCAAGAACAGGGCCGTGCCTTACAGCTTCATCTGCATGAACGGAGACGACAAGATAAGATTGCGCTGGCGCAACACCACGAAAGGAGACGTCACTCTTTGGCGCAACACCGTTGAAGACTTTGCGACAGCCGAGAAGGTCCGTGAAGGGGACAACACCTTCCAGGCTTACGACGACGCGGACGCCACTCCCGGCCAGACTTACTTCTACTGGCTGACCGGCGATTTCCCGACTCCGGAACCCCGCAAGGGCGTCAGGGGCATCCCCGACGTCAGCGCGGAATGCAACGGCGAATATACTATCGGCCAGGGCCAGGCTGCGCATCTGTCCGCGGAAGGCTCTAAGGGCTATTTCCCGGCCGTGCGCTGGCTCGTTGGCAGCGACATGACGCTTTTCAGCACCAACTTCTATTACTACGATTACAAGGAAGACCAGATCTACTGGCCCGGCGACTACAATGTCGAGGTGAGAGTGACGGACCGCAAGTTCAGGACCTGCATCTGCACCAACTATACGGTGCTGCACGTCACAAACGCCTATCCGCACGTCAGGATCTGGAGCGAAGCGGCAACACAGATGGTCAACCTGCCGCAGGTCTTTTCCGCCGCTCCCACCGATCCCGGCATCCACGATTCCCTCGATATCCGCTGGGACTTCGGCGACGGCAGCGGTTTTTCCGACTGGACGAATTATTATTTCGCCAGGCACACGTTTGAAGCCAGCGGCACCTACACCGTGAAATGTCAGGTCAGGGACAATTACGGCGCCTGGACGGAAACTACGATGCCCTACGTTATCGACGGTTCCGAAGCGCGTCCCGTCGTCCCGGCGACTCTGACGCTGGAGAACGGCCGCAGCGGCGTGCTGCTTCTCAGTAACCTTGGCTCCGTGCCCTGCGACTTCGTCATAAGGAACACCTTCGATTCCCTCAAGCTCACGCCGGGAAGAGGAACGCTCAATCCCACCGCCTCCGGTTCCGTGCCGGTGGCCGTGCAGATCGATCCTCTGAAGACGGGAGGAATGGAGAAGAATTTCGCCATCAAGGTAGCGATCGACGGAACTGAATACGACGTCACGATCAAGGCTCCCGCCATCACCGACCAGGTCGTCGAGCCCAACGGCCCCTATGTGGCCTACCGCGGATCTAAAGTGACGCTGGACGGCACCGGCACCATGGGCGGCTACCGCTACAGATGGCTCATCGACGGCGAGGCGGTCAGCGACCCCAGCGCCAGCCTGATGGAGACCATCACGGCTTCTTACGGCGTCGGCGAGCATACGGTGACGCTGAACCTCGAAAAAGGCACGGGCGTTGTTTTGGCCAGCACCAACACCACCCTGACTATCAAGGACAATGTTCCCGGCCTCTATCTCGAGGAGGCCTCCGTTGTCGGCCTTACGGTAACGTATGAGCCCAGAGTTGTGCCCGACGACAGGGAAGGACTGCAAGTCCGCTACAACTGGGACAACGGCGCCGGCTGGACGCTCTGGCAGGATATCGCTCCTATAGAGCATACCTTTGAGAAAGACAGGCCCTATTACGTCCAGTGCCAGGTCAAAGACGAAGCCGGCAATATGAACAGCACGGCCTTGTATTACGACGGCAACCAGCCGCTCACCGTTAACGCAGCGTTCCCGGACAACACGCGTGATCTCACCGTCAACTCCGGCAAGCCGGTGACAATAAAGACCAGCTCCGTTTCGGGAAAGAGAGTCTTGTGGCGTCAGGATCCCTTCAACCCCGTCAGAAACATCCTCAGTGCCTCCGAAGGCAGCGAGGTGATCTGTTCGACGAAGGTCCCGGGCGTCTATTACATCGCCTGCTACGCCGCTAACGACGAAGTCGTGAGCGCGCCGCAGATCCTGAAACTGACGGTCCTGAAAGGCGAACCGGCTCCTCCTGAGAACTACGTTATTTCGGGCGTCGTCGCCACCAACACCTACTTCGGCAGCGGATACCTGGGCGGCGCGCTTGTGAGGGCCGTGGGCGACGGATTCGCTATCGCGGTCTCCAACAAAGCGGACGGCACCTTCGTCTTCGACGCCGTGCCGGCCGGCAAGGTCTATCTCAGTTTGTCCCATGACGAATACTGCGGCAGGGTGGCTGAGGTGATGCTGACCAATTCCGCCAAGTGCGTGGTCTTCGAGACGGAAGCCACCGACAAGCACGGCTTCGTTTACGCCAGCGTAGCGGACGACAATTCCAATTTCCCGCTGATTGACGCCGAAGCGCAGATCGCCAACTTCAAGTCCTCGGTGACAGCCACCGGCCGCACCACGGCCTTTACGCTGCCTTACGGCGACTATGTCATGACCTTGAGGTACGAGGACAGGGGACAGTATGTCACCAACGTGACGGCCTCCACCGGCACGCCCACCATCCCCGTCAGAATGACGGGCTACTGCCCCTACGTTTCCGGCTTCCTCTACGGCACCGGCTGCGAGATAGTCACCAACGCCCAGATCCAGGTGGTCAACAGCAAGACGCAGAACATCGTTCAGCGCTACAACATGAGCGGCCTGCCGTTCTTCGACATCTATCTGGGCATCGATCAGACGGCGGTCCTGAGGATCAAGCCCGTCAATTACGACAATCAGAACTACACCGTCACCACCGAAGGAAGTTTCTACAAGGATTTCGTTCTGACGCCGGAACCCGCTTCCATCGCTTTGATAATTTTGGCGCTCATAGCCTTTGCGCGCCGTAACCGATAATCATTGAGGAATACTATGGCTCTTTCCGCTACCGCTCTTTATCAGGGCGATCTGAAATGCACCGCCAAGCTGGCCGGTTCCGAGACCTCCATCGCTACCGACGCCAAGGGGACTCCCGGAGTCTTCTCTCCGACGGACGTTCTCTCCGCCGCTCTCGCGACCTGCACCGCCAGCATGATAGGTTTTGTGGCCGCCCAGCAGAATTTGGACATGACCGGCCTTTCTGTGGAAGTCGACAAGGAGATGCAGCAGACTCCCGCTTCCGTTAAGACCTTTAAAGTGAAAGTCACCTTCCCTAAGATCGCTCTGGAAGATTCCATGAAGAAGAGGCTGGAGGGCGCGGCCAAGGCCTGCCCTGTTAAGAACAGCCTTAATCCCAGCATTGAAATAGTGACAGAGTTTGTCTACTAAATTTTCAGATCGTCTTACGCTACTGCGCCCGCTAGCGGCGGGCGCAGCGCTCTTTTCGCTGATACTTATCCAGTTTGTCTGCCGTCTGCAGTACGGGCCGGGCGGGGCGCTTGCTTCCGCGGATTCCGCGAAATTTGTTCGGGTGGCTTTGGAGGGCGGGACGGTTCATACTCCGCTTTTCCCGCTTTACACACTATTGCTTCGCGTCTTTTCGCATCTGAAGTTCATTTATGAGCCGGGAGCGAACCTGGCGCTGCTCTCCGCGCTGCTTGTGGCGTTGGGACTGGTCTTTCTCTGGGACGCGCTGAGCCGCCGCTATAAGGATCGTTTCTTCACTTTCTTCGCGGTCCTGGCCGTGAGCTTTTTGCCTTACGTTGTTACGGCCGCTACGGAAGTGACGCCCATCGCTTTGTCACTCTGTCTTTTCTTCTTCGCCTACGCTGTCATCGCTAATGAAAGCGTGCCTATTCCTTTGAAATTCGTTCCCTGCGGTTTATTGGCTTTCCACGATCCTCTGGCGCTCTGGTTCTTTGCGATCATTCTGCCTTTCGCCGCTATTTTGCTTTTCAAAGCCGGGAAAGGTAAGTTGTTTTTCACGGGACTGGCGCTGGCGCTTGCAGCCGGGCTGATTCCGTATTTATACGCTGTCTTCGCTTTCAAAAGAGGGGAGAGCTGCGAGTATCTGAGACAGGAAGATCTTTGGAAAAGCCTTTTCTGCGCCGTTCTGAACGGCCAGTTCTGGAACAATTATTTCGTCCTGCCGTTTTCTGATTACGCTGATAGTTTTCTCAATTGCTGCCGGAATTTTTACATCTTCTCCGCGCTCAGCCTTTTCGTGATCCCGATCCTCCTCTTGGGCGTCTTCTTCAGAAAGGAAACGAAATTCGCGACGATCGAGAACACGACGGTCTTCGCCGCCTTGCTGGCGACTTTGCTTTTCCTTGTCCCAACCTATCACTTCTATCCCGCGCAGTGGTTCTGGCTTCTCAACGCCTACATTGCGCTCTTTTTAGCCTGCGCCTTCGTTTACATTTCCAAAGCGAAGGAAATGCGCCTTGTCCTTTGCCCGCTTCTTTTCATCGGCATCCTTGTCATGGCTGTCCACAGCTTTGATCGTGTTCCCGCAAGGAGAAGCGCCTTTGAGGCGGCGAAGCTTGCCCAGGCGTTCGGCGCCCTTCCTTACGGCAGCGTCCTTCTGACGGAGGACGTTTACAGCGACGGCGAGGTTTACCGTTATCATCTCGCCACGCTTCCGAAGCTTGTTGCCAAAAACGTTGACGTGAAAGACGAGATCGTTCCCGGGAAAAGGAATTTCTTCATTTCGCCGACTGTGAAAGGCTACTTGGAAGAGCAGAACGTGCCTTTCCATCTTGTCAGCGGTTTTGACGGTCTTGCCGTCTATGAGCTGGGGGAGAAGCGGGACAGTGAAGAATAAAGGCTGGCTTTTAGACCTTCTTCTGCTTTTTCTTCTGGCCGCCGCGGCTTACGTTTCCTCGTTCAAGGGGGCCTGGCAGTTCGACGATTTCAGGTGCATAGTCAGCAACGAGGCCTTGAGAAGCGGATCGCTGGCGAAAATTTGGCATTTTTCACCCGGCCGTTTCCTGGTGTTTTTGACTTTTTGGGGCAATTACAAATTCTGCGCGCTTGACACTTTCTGGTACCATTTCGTCAACCTCTTAATCCATATCCTGAACGGCTTTCTTTTTTATTATTTCCTTTTGTTTCTGCAGGAAGCGGCGGGGAAAACAGAAGAAAGACGCTTTCCGGCTTTTTTATGCGCGGCGCTCTTTTTGGTCCATCCCGTGCAGACGCAGGCCGTGACCTATATAGTCCAGCGGCTGGAACTGATGTGCTTCACGTTCATCGTGGCGCATCTGATCTTTCTTTTGCTGGCGTTGAAGAACAAGCTCTTCTATATCCCGGCGGTCCTTGTCCTCATATTAGGACTCTTCTGCAAGGAGAATATGGCAGTGGCGCCGCTTATCGCTTTTTGGGGCTATTTCGTTTTCACTTCCATTGATTTGAAAACATTCCTGAAAGAGAAAAAGAAATTCATTCTTTTCGCCGTTGCGGCTTTCATAATCCTTTCTCTTCTGGTCCTGCGCTTCGCCGGAGTCTGGAAGGGGACAAGCTTCGATTTCTCTCCGCTGGCCAGGCTTTACGAGGATACCCCCAATGTTTGGGAATATTTCGCCACGCAGTTCAAAGTCTGGACGATCTATCTCAGGCTTTGCTTCTGGCCTTTCGGGCTTAGGTTGGAGTACGACGTTCCTCTTGAAGGCTTCTCCTCGCCCTGGGTGATATTGTCAATCGCTTTCTGGTTGGTTTTGGCAGTCTTTGCCTGGATCAACCGGAAAAGGTGTCCGTACCTTGCTTTCGGACTCGGCTTTTTCGCGCTTGCCCTGGCGCCAGCCGCGAGCATAATTCCCAACGGGCTTTACGAGCACCGCCTTTACTGTGCGCTCCCGGGAATATTGATCGCACTCGTCTTCACATTCTTTGCGAAGAAGAACCTTTACAACGCCGCGCTTTTGATAGTTGTCATCCTGCTTTTCACCTACGCCTCTTTCCAGCGCAATTTCTATTGGAGCGACGCGGAGCTTATCTGGCGTGACAACTTAAGATATTCTCCGGAGAACTTCCGTGTGAACGCCAATGTCGGAGAAGCGCTACTCAATAAAGAGCAGTACGAGTCCGCGCTGCCGTACCTGAAAAAAGCCATTGAGCTTCGGCCCCAGACCGTGGAGGCCCATTACAACCTGGCCTGCTGCCTGGCGGGCATGGGGGATCTCAAAGGCGCAAGGGAAGAACTTCTGACCGCGAAAAAACTGAAGAGCAGGCTGCCGGAAGTGAAGCGCCTCGTTGACGAGGCCATAAAAGAGATCGATCAGGCCCTCTCGGAGTAGAGCGCGAAAGTCTTCTTCACCATCTCTTCCGCGGAGAAATCGGAGAGCGCTCTTTCCCTGGCGGCTCGTCCGAGCCGCGACCTTGTTTCAGGATCGCCGTGAAGGGCCCTCACGGCCTCGCTAAGGGCCCTGACGTCGCCGGGGGGCACAACTATGCCTGTTTTGCCGTTTTGATTGACGTAGGGGACGCCTGAGGGCAGATCGGTGCTTATGACCGGCTTTCCGGCCTGGAAGGCTTCCAGCTGCACGATGCCGAAGGCTTCGCTTGGGAAAGTCGAGGGCAGGACGAAGAATTCGCAGTCGGCGTAATATTGCAGCAGCTCCTCACGGGAAACGTGCCCGGGGAACTTCACGCGTTCGCTTATTCCCAGGTCTTCCGCAAGCTTTTTCAACTTCCCAAGGAGCGGCCCGCAGCCGACGATCACGAGATCAAGGTCGGGAATGTCTACAGCGGCTTTGATGAGAACGTCGAAGCCTTTGTAATAAACAAGCTGACCTACGGAGAGCACAAAGGGGCGCGCAGGATCTTGCGGAGGCGGAAAAGCAAATTCAGGAAGACCGTAATGTATGACCGCCAGCTTTTCCTCCGGCAGTTTGGAAAGGAAGGGGGAATATTTGATGTGGTTTGGCGTGGCGGCGATTATCTTTTCAGCGCTTTCAAGCGTGGCGCGGTGAAAAGGCGCGTAGAGTTTCAGAAGATACTTCTGCCTTATGATGTCGGAATGGTAGGAGATGAAGAGCCTGCCTGGACGGCCTGCCAGTTTCCAGGCGGTCTCCGCCCAGGGATTGGGAAGATGGATGTGCACTATGTCGGGCTTCAGCTCTTTCAGTTTCTTAGGGAGCCCGAAAAGAAAATCCGTGCTGTTGAGATGAAAACACCTCGCCAGGCGTATGACGCGCACGCCCTCTATGTTTTCCTCCACGGTCTCGCATTTGTCATTGCTGACAATGACAGTGAGATCGCACAAAGGATTCAAGCCTTCCGCAAGAGTTTTGAGATAAGTCTCGATGCCCCTCTGGTAGGGCCAGTAGTATTTTCCTACGTGGACGACGCGCATAGAAAAAAGCCCCTTCGGGAGGGGCTTTCTTTTTAGAAGGTTATCTGAGAGACCGCGTTGTGGAAGGTCGTTCCCTTCAGAAGCTTCCTTCTCAGATATTCCCTGACGTCGGGAGTCGCCCAGGCGTAGGTGCTTGTGGCGGTGGACTGGATGTTCTGCTCGCTGATCCTCTGATTAGCCTTCAGGTCATAGACGAAGACGGAGACGTTGACGTTGCCCTCGATGGTGGACCATTCGACGAAGTTAGCGTTGGCGCCAAGTCCTTTGGCGTAGCACTCGTTGATGTGGAAGACCAGAAGGTAATCGTAGTTGAATTCGTCGGCTTCAGCTCTGTCTTTTACGGCAACCACGCGCTTGAAGATGGAGTATCCTCTCAGGCGGTTGAAGATGGCTTCGGCGAAAGCTTCGTTGGTGTTGTCCTGGAAGACCTGGCCGTCGTCGTTGACATAAGGGTGATCGAGCACGGTCACTTCGCCGCTGCCGTAAATGAAGCGGGGAAGCCACCAGCGGTGGTAAGTCTCGGAGAGCGCTTCGTAGTTGTCAGTCGGTTCGCCGTAGGCCATGATGCACATCGTCTTGCCTTCAAAGGCGCCGTTGTTCAAGGCCAGCGGCTGAGGGTACGTCACCTCGCTGGTCGCGCAGCCAAACATTAGGAAAGTAAGAGCGGAAAGTACGGATAGTAAAGCAATCTTACGCATATTATATCTCCTTACTAGTCAATGGTTGGGAAAGCGGGAAGGTTGTTGAGCATTTCGGCCTCGCTTTGCGGAGCCGCGCCGGGCAGAGTGCCGTCCGGGGCGACGTCAAGGCCGGTGGAGCCGCCGCGTCCAAAGTCAGGGACTGGGACGGTGCCGCTCTGGGGCTGCGAAGGCATGGTCGATTCCATGATGCTGTTCACCTTGTTGTTCAGCTGCTCGTCCTGGGAAAGGGGAGAACCGAGATCGGTGGGGATCAGCGTTATGACGACGCGGCGGTTCAGGCGCTGGCCGTCGGCTGTGGCGTTGCTCGCAACAGGCCTGTTGGCGGAATAACCGGAGATGGCCATGCGCTTAGGATCGACGCCGCCCTGCTTTTCGAGAAAGTGCAGAACAGCCAAACTGCGGGCCGCCGAAAGTTCCCAGTTGGACATGAAGTTGGAGCCTTCCGGCAGTTCGTTGCTGTCCGTATGACCCTCGATGGCCACCAGGAAATTGGGATATTCGCTGTTGACAACGCGGCCGACTTCCTCAAGAACGGGATAGACGGCTTCCCTGAGCTGCGCTCTGCCTTCGTCAAAGAGGACTTCGGAAAGCATCGTGATCTGGGTCGTCCCTTCCTTTGTCGTCTCGACCTGGACGTAGCGTCCGTCGGCCTGGATGTTGTTGGCCAGAACGTAGCTCTTGGCCACGATCTCTTCGTATCTGGCGGCCATCATCTTGGTCCTGGCTTCCATCTTGGCCAGTTGTTTTTCGTACTTGGCCACGACTTTCGTGGAGACCTTGGCTTCGCCGCTGTATTTGTCAACGTCGGCGTAGTCTTCCAGCATGCGGGCGCGGTGTATCTCGTAGGCTTCGCCGGCGATCGCGCCGGTCAGAAGTCCGGCGCCTGCGCCGGCTCCCGCGCCGATCGCAACGCCAACGCCGCCGCCGGCCGCGCCGATGCCGGCGCCCATGCCGCCTCCGATTAGGCCGCCAATCAATCCGCCGCGCTGCATGGCGGTGCAGGCGCTAAGGAAAAGAGCCAGGATGGCTATTGTGGTAAGGGAAGATCTTTTCATTCAGAGACCTCGCTTGTTTCTAACGTGGACGTTCCGGCTTCGCTCGTCTCGTCTCCTTTCTTCAGGAATCCGAAGATCGCGAAACAGCCGATGAGAAGTATGAGGAACGCTATGGTTAATATGTTGAAATATTTGTCAATAAACTGTTTTATTTTTTCGCCGAAGATCCTGATCAGTCCCGCGACAAGGAAGAAGCGGGCCGAGCGGCTGACAGCCGAGGCGATGATGAAAGGCCAGAAGGCCATTCCGAAAACGCCGGAGGCGATGGTGAAGATCTTGTAGGGGATGGGCGTGAAACCGGCGGCGAAGACGCACCAGAAGCTGTACTTCAAATAAAGCTGCTCGACTGTTGCGAATCCTTCGGGTGTAAATCCTGGAACGTAAGTGAAGAAGAAATCCTTCGTCACGCTCCACAAAAAAGCGCCGATAACGTAGCCCAGGATCCCGCCAAGCACCGATGAGACGGAACACCAGAGAGCGTACCACAAGGAACGCTTTGGCTTAGCCAGCGACATGGCGATCAGAAGAGGATCGGGCGGTATGGGAAAGAACGATGATTCTGAAAAGGAGAGCAGGTTGAGTGCAAAGAGAGCGTACGGCGAGGGCGCGCATCTCATCACCCAGTCGTAGATCTTACGCAAAAAGCTCATTTACTCTTTCTTTTCAAAAACCGCTATAGGGTTGACGCGAAAACGGAAAGTCATCTCCTGGTCGCCCATCTTGAGGCTGAGGAGCGAATTGAGCCTTGTCAAAAGGAGCTGGTAGGGGATCTTGACCTCTTCATCCTTCACTTTTATCCCGATGCTGGCCTGACCCAAGAGATCCCGGGACTCGTAGACCGTTTCAAGAAGCTTGCTGAAGCGCTTGATCTGGTCGGCCAATTCCGGAGTGAAGGAATAAGTCTTGCCGCATTCCTTGCAGGTCAGCAAGGTATCGGGGTTGAGGTCGAGAAGCGAGAACTCAACAGCGTGGCCGCAGCCTACGCAGTTAAGCTCGATCCTGTGGGCATCAGTTATTTTTTCCGTGTTCATGTGTTCCTATTTTGTTTTATAAGAAATTATACCATTTTATTCTTTTTTGTGGTACACAAAAAAAAGACACCCTGTCGGGTGTCTTTAATTTTGGCGCTCCATAGGAGAATCGAACTCCTGTTTTGTGGATGAGAACCACATGTCCTAGGCCACTAGACGAAAGGAGCAAATATCAAGTTTATTCTTCGCTGATGGCGCCGGCAGGGCAGACGCTGGCGCAGAGGCCGCAGGACACGCACTTAGCCGGGTCGATCTGATACTGGCCTTCGCCTTCCGCAATAGCGCCCTGAGGGCATTCGGAAGCGCAAGCGCCGCAGGAAAGACATTCTGAGCTGATTTTGTAAGCCATAATTTCTCCTACAATTTGGGTTAAAAGTAAAGTCAGGAAGAATAGTATCAGAAAAGCGGTCAAAAGTAAAGGCTCAGGGTCTTTTCATAGACCGCGCGCGTTTCTTTTGCGCAGCGTCCCCAAGAGAAAAGCTTCGCTCTTTCTAAGGCTTTTTTGGAAAGCTCTGATCTCAGCGCGTCGTTTTGGAAAACATCGATCATGGCCTTCGTCCAGAGCGGTTCACAATCGCAGGGCAGAAGGATGCCGGAATCGCCGACCACCTCGGGGAGCGAGGAACTGTCTGAGACGATGACCGGCGTTCCTTCTCCCATCGCTTCCAGGACGGGGAGGCCGAAGCCTTCGTATTTGGAAGGGAAAAGGAAGGCCAGCGCGTTCCTGTAATAGTGCGGAAGATCCTGTAGTGGGACGTAGCCTTTTACTATGACTGAATCGCTGAGGCCTTTGTTTCTGATCGTTTCAAAGATCTCGTCTGAGAGCCAGGATGCGGAGCCGGCCAGGATCAGTTTCGGAAGATCCTTCTCTTTTGTTCTGGCATCCGCATAAGCTCGAAGGAGCATGGGGATATTTTTCCTCGGCTCCAGATTCCCTAGGTAGAGAAAATATTTCTCGGGCAGCTTTTCCGTGAAATTCGGATTCGCTTTCGTGAACTCCAGACCGCCAAGATATATCGTCGTTATTTTTTCCGGAGGGACGTCGAAAAGGTCAGTCAGTTCTCTTTTGGAGAAATCGCTTATGGTGATGAAATGGCTGGCGTTCTTCAAGCGTTTTTTAAAATAGCTCTCAAAGTATGAGCGGCGGTCTTTGGGATGCGTCTCGGGATACCTGATGAGGGACATGTCGAAGACGGTCACGACCTGAGGCCCTTCGTAGGGGAGGGGAACGTAATTCAGTTCGTGGTAAATGTCGGCTTTCTGCTTTCCGGCGCCGAGTTTGAAAAAGAGTTCCTTGATCGGCTGAGTGATGCGGTAGGGTTTCGGGAAGCACTTCTTCAGGGCTTTCCTGAGCCCGGCGTCGAAAGCGGGGGCGTTGTCCAGGATCTCCTTTGAGAAGCGGCGCCCATAAAAATAGACATGCTCGTCAAGCGGATAATCCCTGGACATCGCTTTCAGCAGATTCAGGGTGTAGTAGCCGACCCCCGATTTGGGGGCCAGGAGAGGGAATGCGTCGAAGAGAACGCGCATATCACTGCGGAAGTTCCAGCTCGAAATTGCTCATCTCTTTCAGAGTCTCGTCCAGTTCCTCTTCGCCGACTTTGTCGCCGAAGATGGTCTCTTTGGGAACGTCGATCTCTTTTTTAGTCTCTTCTTTCACTTCCGCCGCAGGAGCGATCACAACTTCCTGTTCCTCCGTCTCCTCCGGTTCGCTTTCCTCTATCTCCATATCCTCTTCCGAGGGCAGGGTCTGCTTCTCATAGAAGGTCACCTTGCCGATGAAAGCGCCGACGCTGTAGGTCTGGTTGGTGAGGTTCGGATAGAACTCGGCAGGCACGAAAGTGTTGCTGTTTCTGATCTCCATTACGATATAGTCTTCTTCCTGGAAGAGCGCTCTGATCTGCGCGGTGCGGCCGAGGTCATATTCCAGAGTCTTCAGGCAATTGTTCGTGAAACAGAACTTCATGGCCGGTTCGCTTTCTATGAGGACTTCGACTTCGACGGGCTCTTCCGGCGATACTTTGGGATGCGCGCAGGCGGCGTCCAGCCTGATTATGCGTTTGCCTTTCTCGGGCTTAAATATCATGAAGGAGGATTTGCCGCTCCAGCGTCCGATCTGGTTGTAATTGAAACCGATCTCATGCTTGGAGTAGATCTGGGCGTTCTCTTCTTCGGTGAGATCTTCTCCCCTTATGGCTTCAAGACGCGCGACGGCGGAGTCAAGAGAGTGTTTCTCGGCTCTGTGAGAGGCGAGCTTCGGCCAGAAGACTGCGACGGCGCCAAGAAGCACCAGGATCAGAAGCAGGATGTAAAGAACTTTGAAAGTGGGCTGGAAGTCGCGGTTGGTAGTCGCGGCGTTCACCATGATAAGACCGCAGAGGAACCAGTAGAGCGCGGCGATCTGATATTGGGCGAAGGAATTCTCAAACAGGCAGCCGAAGACCAGGAAAGTGAACATCCAGGCCAAAACGCGCGACGTTCTCGGCGAGATGGTGTGCTCGACGTTTGTGAAGGCCACGCTGATCGTAATGATAGTGATTATTACCAGCGCGGCAAAACCGAAGATCCCCTGGTCCACGAGAGCCTGCAGGAAGATGTTGCCGGCGCCGGAACGGGATTCCTTGACGTAGCTGGGCTGATATTGGCGGTAGAAGCGCTTGAAGTTGCTGGGGCCGCAGCCCAAGGCGAGATAATCCCAATTGCCGTTCTTGGGTCTGAAGAAATTGAAGACGGTGATCCAGTCGGCGGACTTATGGTTCGTACGGGCGTAGAGCTTGGCTTCAAAATTTCCTTTCTTCGCGGTCGGAACGTCGGGATCCTCTTCGAAGAGCGACTGCTTGAAACTGTCGATCTGATTGGCAACGGAAGTGGAAAGACTGTTGTGGAAGAGGCCAATGGGCTTGCCAGATGGATTGTCGACGTCCTTTTGGGCGCTGAAACTGCCGCTTTTGGTGCTGTTCTTTGTTGACAGGAGCTCTTCCTTGTCAACGTTTAAATATGAACCGACGGCGAAGACTGCGAACCCGATGATCAAAAGCCCAACGAAGGCGGGGGGAATGATCTTGCCGCCGCGGAAGGCTTTTATGAAAGTGGCGATGAAGAATATCAGAAGCGCCAGGGCCGCGAAAAGCAGAATAACTTTGGAGCCGGCCAAAAAAATGCCCAAAAGGAAGAGCAGTATCACGACGACGCCGCAGACGGCCGGAACAATGCCGGCAAAAAGGAGGCCAAGCCCTATGGGCAGGAGAGCGAACAAGAAGACGCCCCAGGAGTTCGGTTCAGTAAAGGTAGCGTGGATCTCCCTAGTGTAGCGGTAAACATAATTGGAGAAGCCGGTCAGGGAGAGGCGCTGCACGACGCCAACCAGAACGGAGGCGACGCCGATGGAAAGAAGCAGGCCGAGATAGAACTTGATGTGCTTCTCACTCCAGACTTCGTTGATGACGACGGTATAGAGGGCGATAAGCTCTATGACCAGCGTGGCATTTCTCAGGGCCTGAAGATGATGGACCTCCACCTTCCTGAAGAAAGGATAGGGGAAGGAACAGAAAGCGTGCTTGATATTCTCAAGGAACCCCGGCATAAAGACGTTGTTAAGAGCGATGGCGGCATACAAACCGGAAATTACCGCCGTAAGGCCGAAGATGAAAACGGGGAAATTCATCTGCCTGGCGGTCCGGGCTCTGTTGACCTCGAAGTCAAGCTCGGGGTTGCCGAAGAAGCGCGTCAGCGCCCAGGCGGCGAAAAGGCCCAGGAGGACGCATTCGTAGGGGACTTTGGCCAGCTGGAAGAATTTCATCGACTGTCCGACCGGGACAGCGCTGCTAAGGAAAGTCTCGAAACCGAGTTTCGAGCAGACCAGGTAGAGCATATGGTCGAAGATCGCCGCATTCCCGAAGAAGAAAATGAAGACGACCGTCAGGGCCAGGGCGAAGCGCAGGTGTATGAGTCCTATGACCAGCGTAAGGCACATTACCGTGAGCGGAATGTAATTGGCGACGATCCTGAAGGAAGCAGGGTCGGTGAAAGTCCAGAGCGAGGACCCAAAGTAAACGCAGAAAGCCAGAGCGATGAGAAGGAATATGTTACGCATCTTGAAAGCCCTTAATTAATTATTTACAAAGTTTATCTTATTCATTTTATCAAAAGCCTCCTACCTCTGTAAAGCCCGTTTGAAGCGCGGAATACACTCGTCGATCATAAAGCTGCGGTCGTCTTTGTGCATCGTTAAGAACGTCGCCGGCAAATAGATGAGAGCATAGAGCGTACCGGACAGGGCAAGTTGGAAAGCCCAGTGGTTGAAGAGCCTTGTGTCGGGAAGAACGGTGTTTATGTATGAGAAAACGAAGTATGCCAGTATCCCGCAGACGGCGGCCGTCAGTGAGATCGTCACGGTCGAAAGCGAGAAAGGCTGGGACTTGACTAATACGGCCGTGCAGACGACCGCCAGGGAGTTCCTTATGGCTATGGCCGCAAGCGTTGCGATGGCCGCTCCGACCATGGCGTAAGGAGGGATCAAAAGCAGGTTAAGAAGGACGTTGGCGAAGACTGCCAGGATATTGATGTACAATATCATGCGTGAATAGCCGGACATTATCATCATTGTTCCCGAATGACCAGCTAACGTACTGACGATCTGGGCGCAGACCAGGATCCTGAGCGTCAAAACCAGCATCGGGTCGGGGGCAAGATGGAAGACCGAAAGGATCTGGGCGGGGAAGAGCAGCATCATCCCGGCGGCGGGAAGGGTTATGTAGAGCATCCAGCGCGTGACCGTCTTGTAGAGTTCGTTCATGCGGCGGTAATCCTTCTCCTTGCTGATCTTGGCGATCATGGGGGCGAAAAGCGAAGAGTAGGCCAGAAGGATGTTGGCGATGATAAGCGTGGAGATGCCGGCGGCGTTGTACTGCGAGACGTAGTTCTCGGCGTTGTGGAAGTAGCCGAGCATCATGATGTCGCACTTCTTCATGAAGACAAGGATGGCGGCCTGCAAAACAAGCGGCACGGAGAAGAAGAAAAGCGCTTTGCGCTCGTAAATCGGCTCGACTCCCTCTAGTTTCGGCGCGGCTTTGACGAAGCATTTTGCTGAGATCAGAAAGGAGAGCAGGTTGACGAGCACCATTCCGTAGGCTAAGCCAAGGATGCGGTTTTCATTCCGCGGCAGGAAGCCTACCAATATGACGACCATGAGCCAGCCGAATTTCTGGCAGAGCGTCTCGATCCAGACGGAGTGCCTGATGTCGTTCAAAGCCCTGAGTATGGCCAGCGAGATGGTCGTCAGCGCGATCGGTATCAGGTAGAGGGAAAGCGAGCGCAGAACGCGGCAGAGGATGTGGGCGGCTTCTTCGCCTTTCAGGTAATGGCCGGCGATATGCGGCGCCAAAAGGAAAACGCACGCGATCATGATGACCGATGCGATCAAAGAGAGCTGGAAGGCCCCTTTGATGACGCCTTTGATACGCCCCCAGTCCTTGTCCACCCAGGCTACGCCTATGAAGCGCTGAACGCCCTCGGAAAGACCTAGCCTGGCGAACGGCTCTAAGATGGCGAAGAAGGAGAAAGCTA
>JAFSWV010000136.1 GCA_017444325.1 bacterium
GCGCTCTCTGACCTTTCCTCCAGCTTTACGCTCCTTAAAAACGGCGAAGCGAAAAAGTCGCTTCCCGTGACCTGCCCGCTTCCCGGAAGCCACAACGTTTTTAACGCCGTAATCGCCATAGCCTGCGCTGAGATCTGCGGCGCCGACGTCGAAAAGTTGGGCAAAGCCCTTCCCCGCTTCAAAAACGCACGCAGGCGTTTCGAAAAGCTGGGCAAATGGCACGGCGCCGAGATAATCGACGACTACGCCCACCATCCGAAGGAGATAGAGGCGCTGCTGAATTCAGCCTCAAGGCTTGAGGGGGAACTTACCGTCGTCTTCCAGCCGCACCGTTTCTCGAGGACCGAGAAACTCCTGCCCGAGTTCGCCGAAGTTCTTTCCAAAGCGCCCAACCTCATCTTAACGGACGTTTACAGCGCTGGCGAGAGCAAAGGCCTGATAGGCGGACGCGAACTCTACGAAGCCGTCCTCAGCATGGGAGGCAAGGCAGACTGGGCGGATACGCCCAAAGAGATACCTGATCTTCTTTTGAAGAGAAGCAAAGATTGGAAATTCCCCCACACCCTGCTCTTCACTGGCGCGGGGGCGCTTTCCGGACTCGCTCACGAAATGCTAAAAAAACAATAAGAAAGAGGGCTCATGTATACACCAAAAAATCAAAAGGCAGTCAGCCGCCCGGAGGTAAAAAAAGCTAAATTCAAGGTTTTCTCACGCGGCATGTTCAAGACTTTTCTTATCATCGCAGCCGTTTTCGGCATTCTGGCGGGAATATTCAAGGCCGGAGAAATGATCCTCATGTCCGAAGATTTCATGATCAAATCGATCATTGTGGAAGGCAACTATTCGGTGAGGAAAGAAGACATCATAAAGGCCGGAGGGCTCTGCGCCAATATGAACATCTACTTTATAAAGACAGAAAAGATAAAGCAGAGCATCCTCCGCCATCCCGATATAGAAAAAGTGTCGATAGATCTTGAAATACCGGACAAATTGATCATCCACATCAAGGAGAGGGAGGCCGCCGTCATTGTGAAAACGCCAAGCGGCAAAACTCTTCCTGTCGACCGCCACGGTGTGATCCTAAGCGAGAACAAACTTGAGAACGCCGCAAGCCTTCCCGTTGTGATGACGGGGAAAGAAATCGGTAACAAAGGCCAGAAATGCCGGGATGAGAAGGTGATCTCAGCCATCAATTATCTTATAGTCATACGTCACGCCCCCGAAAGGAATTTCCTGAAAGTCAAACTCGTTGACGCCAGGGAAAAGGACGCCCTTATATTCAAGACCGTCTCGATAGACGAGATCTATATGAGCGAAGAATACTCCAGCGACGAGGTCGCCAAGATTTTTGAAGTGGTCAAAAATCTTCGCGAGGCAGGCCGCGGCGCAGCTAAAATCGACGCCCGCTACGAAGATGTGGCGGTCGTTTGCAAATATCTGTAACTTATGGCAAAAGAAAAAATCTACTCGGCTATAGACCTTGGATCCCAAACCATAAGGGCCGCCATTGGGCGGCTTCAAGAGGACGGATCCCTGGAAGTCATCGGCTACGGAACCGCTTCCAGTGAAGGCATAATCAAAGGACACATTGAAGATGCCAACGCGGCGCAGGAAGCCATTAAGAAAGCTGTGTTGGCTGCGGAAAACGACGTCAAGACAAGACTGCAGTACCAAATGGAGGAGATCATCGCCAGCGTGACGGGCTCGATCATAACCGGAGAGCAGGACGTCACGACAGTCTCCAACAACACCAAAGACGGGCATATCGGAGAGAAAGTCCTCTCCGACATAGACGCAGCCTTCGAAGATCTCTTCACCCACAAGGACCGCAAACCCATTCATATCTACGTTACGGAATACAGCGTGGACGGCGTCAGGGAGACGAGCCAGTCCAGCATCCTGGAAATGAATGGCGAAAAGATCGGCGCCAAAGGCTTCGGCATCTTGGGCGACACGGCTATGCTCGATAAGTTTGCCGAGACTCTTAACAACGCCGGCCATACGGTCGAGATATTCTGCTTCGACGCGGTGGCGGACGGCTACTCCGTCCTTACTCCCGAACAAAGGCAGATCGGTTCGCTCGTAATAAACGCCGGCGCCGGCAGCACCGACTTCGCTTTCTGGAAAAACGGCATCATCCACTTCATCGGAAGCTTCCCCGTAGGCGGCGACCACATAACCAACGACCTGGCCCTTGGCCTCAACATGCCGTTCAAAGCGGCTGAGGAACTTAAGTGTCAGTATGACAAAAACGAAACGGAAGTCCGAGTCGGCGGCAAACTCTACAAGACCCGCTCGGTCGACACGATCGTCCAGGCCAGGACCGAAGAGACGGTACGCTACATAGCCGACCAGATCAAGCAAAACGGCATGCTTAGCCAGATCCAGGGCGGGATCTTTCTGACGGGCAACGCCGCCAGGTCAAGTTTCATAAGCTACATGCGCCGCGAATTCTCCACTTTGGAAGTTCGCAACGCCTATCCCATAATTCCCGCCGAAGCCGAGAACTCTGATACGGGAGAGATCGGCCGACTATACTCACCCTACTACGGGAACAAATTCCAGACCGACTCCGGTTCCTCAACCATTCTTGGCATGTTGGCCTACGCCGCCAAGGAAGACCTCCATCCCTCTAAAAAATCCTCCTCCGGGATCTTTAAATTTTTCAATCTGCTATGAAAGACAACAAACTTCTGATAAAAGTGATAGGCGTCGGCGGCTGCGGCTGCAAC
>JAFSWV010000137.1 GCA_017444325.1 bacterium
CAGCGTCACGGGCTTCATTTCGAAGCCTGCCATCTGCTGGAAGTAAGTGAACTGCGAGATCTCGGTGCCGTCGCAAAGGATCTGCCAGCCGAGGCCGGTGGCGCCCAGAGTGGGGGATTCCCAATCGTCCTCTTCGAACCTGAGATCGTGCACCCTGGGGTCGATTCCGATGGCTTCGAGGCTCTTCAAATAAACTTCCTGCGCGTTGACAGGGGAGGGCTTTATGATCGCCTGGAACTGGTGGTGCTGGTAAAGCCTGTTGGGGTTGTCGCCGTAGCGGCCGTCGGTCGGACGGCGGGAGGGCTGAACGTAAGCGACCTTCCAGGGGTCGGGTCCCTGGACGCCGAAGAACGTGCAGGGATGGAAAGTACCCGCGCCAACCTCATGGTCGTAAGGTTGGACTATCACGCAGCCGTACTCGCTCCAATATTTCTGCAGGCGGAAAATAATCTCCTGCAGGGTCGGAGCTTTTTCAAATTTAGTCATTTCTTTAGCCGTTTTGATTAACTTATAGATATTATCTATAAATTATAGCATAAACGGCCGCGCGCCTTTTCTCTGCGCTCAAGCGACGACTTCGGGGCCGGAAACGCCTTTGGGATTCGGCCCGTATTCGTTGTCGCCAGGATCGCTGTCGATAATAAAGAAAATGATGAGAATGATCGTTCCAATGATAGGTATGCATCCAATCAGCAGCCACCAGCCGGTGCGGCCTGTGTCATGCAGTCTTCTGACCGCGACGGAAAGACCCGGGATGAAGAGAACTATGCCGGAGATAATGTTTACCAAAGGAATCAATCCCAAGATAAGCGCGAAAAGGGTGAAAAACCAATATTCGCTGCGGCGAGCTCTGCCTTCAAAACACCTGTAAGCTTTATTCCAGGCGCTGACAATCGATTCTGAAAAACTCATACAAGACTCCTCTTCTTTTTGGTTAGATGCTATGTCTCCTAACATTATAACATAGGCTAACAGCGGAAGAAAGCCCCTTGGAGAATGATGAAAGGGAAACTATTTACTTTTTAATAATTTTTTCGTACAATAAATTAATGCGTATTATTATCGCTGGAATTAAAAGGTTATGAAGTACTACGAATTCCTGGAAAGATACAGAAAAGAAGAGTCGCCCTGGCCCTTCAACTTCGCCGTTGACGTCGTGGACGCCGAGGGCAAGGCTGATCCCGATAAGCTTGCGATGATCTGGCTGAACGAGCACGGAGTCGAAAAACGTTTCACTTATGCGGACTTCACAAGGGAATCCAACAAGGCCGCGAACGTCCTGAGAAATTTGGGCGTGCAGAGAGAGGACATCGTGGTCCTTATGATGACGAGGCGCCCCGAGTGGTGGATCTGCGCCCTGGCCGTCATGAAGCTCGGCGCCATAGTCATTCCGGTCTCGTCTAAGCTCACGCCTTACGACATCCGCTACCGCAGCGGCATGACGCCTATCAAAGCCATCATCACGGAAGACAATCTGAAGGGCGTTTTTGACGAAGCCAGCGACGATCTGACTTACGTGCGTCTTTTCCTGACTTACGACGGCGGCAACGAGAAGTGGCAGAACATGGGCGAGCTTTGCGATTCGGCTTCCCCTGAATTCAAAGATCCAGCCGACACCACCATCCTTTCCCCCATGATCATGTACTTCACCTCCGGCACTTCCGGGCTGCCGAAGATGGTGAGGCACAATTATCTTTACGCCTGGGCGCACCTGGCTACCAGCGAGCTCTGGCACAGGGAAACTCCGGAATCTCTCCAGTGGACCATTACCGACACGGGCTGGGGAAAACTTTGCTGGGGCGCTTTCATCGCCCAGTGGATGGCCGGCTCCTGTATTTTTGTTTACGAATACAAAGGCCACTTCGACGGCAAGGATATCCTGCGCAATATTGAGAAATATCACATCACGAACTTCTGTGCGCCCCCCACGGTCTATCGTCTTCTGATCGCCGAGGACGTCAGTAAATACGACATATCCTCACTTAAGGTGTGCACCGCCGCCGGCGAGGCCTTGAGCATTCCGGACGCCAACAAGTGGAAAGAACTTTCCGGACTCGACATCTACGAGGGCTACGGCCAGACTGAGAGCACCATTCTCCTTGGCAATCTGCCGGGCGAACAGCACAAGATCGGCTCTCTCGGCAGATCCATTCCCGGTCTCGACGTGGACATCGTGGATGACGAGGGCAACCGCCTCGGCCCCGACAAGGAAGGCAACATCGCCGTCTGCATGGACGGACATTGGCCTCCCGGACTTTTTCACGGGTATCTCAACGAGGAAGAGATGAACAAGGAAGTCTTCCACCACGGCTGGTATTTTACCCGCGACCTCGGCATCAAGGACAAGGACGGCTTCATCTGGTTCGTCTCCCGCAGCGACGACGTTTTCAAGAGCTCCGGCTACAGGATCAGCCCGGCGGAGGTCGAGAAAGCCCTGCAGCAGCATGAGGCGGTCGCAGACAGCATCGTGATCGGCGTACCGCACAAGATGCGCGGTTTCGTGGTAAAAGCTTTCGTGCAGCTTAGACCTGGCTTTGAACCCTCCTTCCTTCTTGAGAAAGATATCCAGAGCTTCGTGAGAAAGAGCACCG
>JAFSWV010000138.1 GCA_017444325.1 bacterium
GAGCGCGATGTCAATGCCGACATAATCGGCCTTTTCAAGCGCCAGGGCGCCGAGGCCGCACCTTACTTTCCTGATGTCAGGCCTGGCGTTGGCGGCAAGGCGGCAGCAGATATCATCGTCGCAATTGTAGATGAGAGTTCCTCCGGGAACAATGTTGTCAACGTAAATGGCAAAAGCTTTCTCTATGTCGGCCAGATCTTTGTAATGGTCGAGATGGTCGGCGTCGATATTGAGGAGCACGGCGACGGTGGAAGCGTACCTTACGAAAGTGCCGTCGCTCTCGTCGGCCTCCAGAACGAGATAATCGCTTTTTCCTTTTCTGAAATTGCCGTCAAAGTCCGGAACGAAGCCGCCTATCACGGCGCTGGGATCTGCCCCGCTTTCCGCCATGAGCCAGGCGATGAGCGAAGAAACGGTCGTTTTGCCGTGCATTCCCGCGACGGTCACGGCTTTGCAGCGCCTGGCGACCTGCGCCAGAAGCTCGGAGCGGTGCAGCATCGAGAGATTCATTTCTTTGGCCCTCATCATGTCGGGATTGTCTTCATGGATGGCGCTGCTGTAAACGAAGACGTCTCCTTCATTGAGTTTGGTACCGTCTTGTGCGGCGAAGCATTCGATGCCCTCGGAACGCAATCTTTCAAGTTCCGGAGACTCTTTTATGTCGCTTCCGCGGACAACGTATCCGTCCCTAGCCATAAGACGGGCCAGGGGATCCATGCCGCAGCCTCCGATGCCGCAGAAATAGAAACTAAGTTTATCGTTTTCCATTATACCGCCGTGATGAATTTCAAGAGTTCTAAGGAAGCGTCCTTGATGAAGACTTTTTCGCCTGCTTCGGCCATAGCCGTCCGCTTTTCTTCGTTCTTCAATAGTTCCAGTATCGTTTCAGAGAGAGACGCGGCCGAAAGGTCTTTCTCTTCCCTTATGACGGCGGCGCCGGCTCTCTCAAGCGCTTTGGCGTTCGCCAGCTGATGATTGTCTGCCGCAAATGGCAGAGGTATCAGAATCGCCGGAAGTTTGCAGGCGCAGATCTCGGTCACGCTCAGGGCGCCTGATCTGGCCACGCAAAGGGTGGCTTTTTTCATGAGCGAGGACATGTCGTCGAAGAAGGGGAACAGCCAGTAGGTAAGTTTCACATTCTCGTAAGCTGACCTTAAGGTCTCGATGTCGTTTGCCCCGCAAAGATGGACTATCTGAAGCGTGGGAAAGTTGTCTTTTAGTTTCGCTATGGAGCGGGCGATCAGGATGTTGACGTTGTGCGCACCCTGGGAGCCTCCGAATACCAGAAGCAGAGGCCTCGTTTCGTCGTAGCCCAAAAGTTCCCTGGAAAGGTCGTTGGCCGGTTCATTGAAGGATTTCCGCAAAGGATTGCCGGTGATTGCGAAGCTTGTTTCCTTACTCATCCTCTTCTTCAGCTTTTTCATTATGGGATGGTCGGAATCAAGCCCGCAGGCGACTCTGACGCCTAGGTGCGACAGCAGTCTTGTGACGCGGCCCGGGATGGCGTTCGATTCATGGATCACGGCGTTTTTGCCAAGCAGCAGGGATGCCGAAAGAAGGGGAGCGCTGGTGTAGCCGCCGAAAGCCACGACGGATTCCGGCTTCAGTTTTATGATCAGCGCGAGGCTTTTAAAAAAGCCCGCGATGTTGACAAAGAAATTCTTAATGATCTTTACCCCGCGTCCTTTGGGGGACGATGGGATGCGATAGAAATCAAGGCCGTGTTTCTCAGCCAGACGTTCCTCCATGGAGTCGGCGCGCCCGGCGAAAAACACCTCCGCTTCAGGGAAACGTTCCCTGATCTCCTCGCAAAGCGCTATGGCAGGCATGATGTGTCCGCCTGTCCCGCCGCCGCTTACAAGTATTCTTCGCAATTCTTTCATCTGGCTGAGGTGCGGGAAACGACGCTGCGTTTGGAGTGTTGGATCTTTGGTTTGTTTTTGACCATATTCAGAAAGAGGCCGCAGGCCCCCAAGAGGAACAAAAGCGAGGAGCCGCCGTAACTGATGAAGGGAAGACCCATGCCCTTGTTGGGGAACATGGCTGTGACGACGCCTATGTTGGCGATTGCTTGGCCGCCTATGACAAGCGTTATGCCGAAAGCTGTGAGGCGGCAGAACGTATCGTCGATTCTGGAAACAAGGCGCCACATTATCACTAGGAGAAGGAAAAAAGCCCCGATCACGGCCGCCGAGCCGCAGAAGCCGAGTTCCTCGCCTATGACGGCATATATGAAGTCTGTGTGGGCTTCAGGCAGATACTCCATCTTCATGAGCGAATTGCCAATGCCGAGCCCATAGATCTTGCCGGAGCAGATGGCCATCAGGGCCTGAAGGTTCTGGTAGCCTACGCCAAGCGGATCGTCCATGGGATTTAGGAAGGACATGATCCTTTTCACCCTGTAGGCTTCATGAGTGATGTAGTAATAGCCAAGTCCCGCTACGGCGACCGCCCCTACGGCGATATAGCGGATCTTCATGCCGGCTGCGAAGCAGACCGCTCCGCCGACCACGGCTATGAGCAGCGGAGTGCCGAGGTCCCGGCCTGCCAGGGCCAACGCCAGGCCGATTCCCATGATCGCGGCGGGGATAAGGGCTCCTTTGACAAAGGAGCCGGCGTCCCTTTTGACGCGTTCGTACCACCAGGCCAGGATCAGTATCATTGAATACTTAAGCGCTTCGGAGGGCTGGAACCTAAGGAAGCCGAGGTTCAGCCAGCGCCTGGCGCCGTTCACGGTCACGCCCAGGGGCGAAAAGACCATGATGAGGCACAGAAGGGAAGTCAGGTAGATGATGGGGGCCAGACGCTTCACAAGATCGATTGGAAGCTTGTACATCAGCGCCATGGCCCCGAATCCCATTATGAGCCACATTACTTCTCTCTTGAAGTAATAATACTGGTTGCCGGAATAGATCCTTTCGGCAACGTAAACGCTGGA
>JAFSWV010000139.1 GCA_017444325.1 bacterium
ATTGTGGAGAAGATATAAATGAAGAAATTGTTTTTTTTCCTGCTGATACTGCCGGGAATGCTCTACGCCTCCTCCTACAATTATGCCGTAAGGTTAATGTGGGTCGGTGACGCGGAGATGCAGCTCATCATGCGCCATCCGGAGAATATCTCCGAACCGGAGACTACGATTGCCGCCAAAGACTGCTATTCCGGCAACCGCCGGCCTGACTGGGGCGTCCAGGATATCACCAGCGACAACCCGCTGTGGACTTCCTACCGCGACGGCGTCACCAACGTCCAGGAGATCGTGGCGGAAGATCTTTTCGACGTCGGCAACTACAAGATCATCGCCCGCTGCGTCAACAACGCAAATCCTGAAAAACCTTACGAAGGGACGAAAGTTTTCATTGATACGCTCCTCTGGAAAGGCGTTCCCGGAGATAGGGAGATCGTGACTTTGAATGCTGTTTACGGCACCCAGACCTGGCCGATCATAAAAGAGAGCGATTACAAAAATCTCTTCACAAGGATACTGAAGTTTCGCTATGTAAAAAGCGGTCTGGGAAAAGGAAAATATTCGATCTACGCTAACTACGCCACGGCTTTGGATCGCGACGACATTACGACGAACACTTACTTCAAGGTTTACCTGAACAACGAGCAGGTCTATCGCGACACGGGCAACTGGGAGTGGAACAAGAAACAGACGGTCTTCCACGTCCACAAGCCCTGGACCGTCAAGGTCTGGCGCAACGACAGTAAGCGCGAGATAAAAGTTAGGGGCGTGGCGGACGGAGCCTACCATTCGATGTCCGTCTATTGCAACATGGTGCTTGGCCGTTACATCGGAACGAACTCCTTTTACGTCCCGAAGAACGGTAAATATGTCTTTAAAGAACACGATTATCTCCATCCTAAGAAGTGATTATGGACAAGCGCGTTGACTGGGATACATACTTCATGAATATCGCCAAGGTGGTGGCGACACGCTCCACCTGCCCTAGGAAAAGCGTAGGCGCGGTCATAGTAAGGGACCGCCGCATCCTTTCGACCGGCTACAACGGCAGTATCAGGAACATGCCGCACTGTACGGACGTCGGCTGCGACATGGTGGACGGGCACTGTGTCGCGACGGTGCACGCCGAGGCCAACGCCATCATCCAGGCTGCCAGGAACGGCGTCTGCATCGACGGCGCCGACATCTACGTAACCGCCAGCCCTTGCTGGAACTGCTTCAAGCTTATCGCCAACAGCGGCATAAAAAGGATCTTTTACGGCGAATTCTACCGGGACGAAAAAAGTCTCAAAGTCGCCAAAGAATGCGGGATCGAGCTGATCTCGCTGGAAAAGAAGGATTAAGTTTTTGGCCACGTTCATCTCTCTGCACTATTTCGCCACCGGTCCCGGTCAGGAGCTTTACCAGTATCTGTGCGAAAAAGGGATCGACGCGGCGCTTTGGGAGATCCCTTTTTCTTTTTCCATGAGGGATCACTGCCGGCTTTCCGTTTTTCAGGGAGGAAAGCATTGGCAGTACGAATGCAAGGCTCCCAAGGGTCCGAGCGTTTGGCGCTATTGGCGCGAGCTGGCTTTGACAAGATCTGTTCTTGCGCTTTTGCGTGAAAAGGGATTTCCCGTTGACACATACGTTGGCAACGGCGCTTTCGACACACTTACCGGAGTTAGAGAAAAGATCGATAAAACCGTGCTCTTCACAATAGACTACGCGCCAATGGCCCAGCCCGCCTTTTTAAGGGGAGTTTACCGCGCCTTGGACAAATATGTTTGCGAAAGGGCGTCGGCGGTCTGGAATCTTTCGCCGAGAATGCAGGAAGCGAGGGAAAAAGATCATCCCGGTTTAAAATGCAAGCATGTTTTGACCGTCCCGCACGGCACGCATTACATAAAACTCGGCGACGTTAGAAAACATCCCTTGAATCCGGAATCGCTCGTCTTTATGGGTCACCTGAAGGAAAATTCCGGCGTGGATCTTGTCTTGCGCTCACTGCCGTCTTTGGTCGAGAGATTTCCCAATGTTTCCCTGACCGTAGCCGGCACAGGTCCGGCGGAGGGAGAATTGAAAAAACTTGCCGGTGATCTTGACTTGAATGAGCGCGTGAGCTTCACGGGTTTCATAGAGAGCCACGAGGAACTGGAAAAGATCATCTGCTCCTGCGCCGTGGGTTTGGCGCTCTACAATCCAAAAAAGGACGTGTTTTCCTACAACGCCGATCCCGGAAAGCCGAAAGTATATCTGGGCTGCGGACTGCCGGTCATAATTACCGACGTGCCGTTGGTTGCAAAAGAAATAGAAGCGCGCGGGGCGGGAAAGATCGCCGCTTACGACACGAACTCTCTGTCTTTTGCCTTGACGGAAATACTGGCGGATTATAAAAAATATCGCGAGGCCGCCGAAGCAATGGGCCGCGATTATGATTGGGAAAAGATCTTTGCTGCGGCGTTGGATGACTTATGGGCAAAGTGAGCAGAATAGCCGACCATACCCTGAAGGTGCTGGAATACGAAGCCCTTTTGGAAGTGCTTGCGAATTTCGCTTCAACGAGCGGCGGCAAGGAATATGTTCTTGCACTGAAGCCGCTGACCGAGAGGGGAAAGGTCGAAACGCTGCTCAAGGAGACTTCGGAATTCCGCGACCTCATCGACAGGGGCTGCGCGCCCATAATGGGGGAGATAAAGGACCTTGCGGTCTGGTTCGGCGATATCGGCGGCAGAAGAGTGCCCTTTGAGCCGAACGAATTGAACGACATAGCCTCCGCTTTCGAAGCCTGCCTTTCCCTGAAGACGCAATTGAAAGGATACGCGGAGCTTTTGCCTCTGATGTCGCAGTGGACGGACAAGATCGCCGACCTTACCGAGCTTTCGCGCGCCATAAGGGACGTTGTCTCGCCTGACGATATGATAAGGGACAGCGCTTCCAAGGAATTGAAGGAGCTCAGGGGAAAAATAACGAAGCTTGACGCCGCGATAAAGGAGCGCCTGCAGAGGATAATGAACGCCGCGGCGGTCAAAGACGCTCTGGAAAACCGCAACATCTTGGAAAGGAACGGACGTCCGGTCCTGGCTTTGAAAGCGCCATCAAGAAGGGCTGTGGCCGGCGTAGTCCACGACAAGAGCCAGACCGGGCAGACGGTTTACGTCGAGCCGCAGGCGGTCTTCTCTTTGGTCAACGAGCTTGAGGAGACGCGCTATGACGAGCGCCGCGAGATAACCAGGATCTTGTGGTCTCTGACTTCCATGCTGGCGGAGAGGGCGCTTTCGGCGCTGATGACCGCCAAGGCGGTCGTTTACATTGACGCTACGCTGGCCAAGGCGCGTTTTTCGGTCGCTTACGAGTGCATAGAGCCCTCTTTGACCAAAGACGGGTCGTTGCAGCTTGCCGGCGCCAGACACCCCCTTCTTGGCTCTTACATTGCGAAAAAAGGCCATATGAAGCCTCGCGACGCGATGCAGCGGCTGACGCCTCTGGACATAAGATTGGGCGAGGAGTTCAACATCGTGGTGGTGACGGGCCCCAACACGGGCGGCAAGACGGTCGTTCTGAAAACGCTGGGGCTGCTTTCCCTGATGGTCCAGAGCGGCATGCACATTCCTGCGAAACACCCGACAAGCATGCCGGTCTTCAAAAAGATCTTCGCTGACATCGGCGACGAGCAGAGCATAGAACAGAATCTTTCCACTTTCAGCTCGCACCTGACGAACATGGCTTCCATTCTTGAGGAAGCGGACAAAGAGAGCCTGGTGCTCTTGGACGAACTTGGCACTGGCACCGATCCGGCGGAAGGCGCCGCGCTCGGCATGGCCACGCTCGATCACCTGAGAGGAAGGGAAGCGAGAACGGTCATCACGACGCACCTGGGAGCCCTGAAGGCTTACGCCTACCAGTCTCCGGAAGTAGAGAACGCTTCCATGGAGTTCGACCGTGGAACGCTGCTTCCGACTTACAGGCTCCTCTTGGGACAGCCCGGCAGCAGCAACGCGCTGGCCATCGCCAGGCGCTATAAGATCCCAAATGAAGTTTTGGACCGCATGGAGGAGCTCCTCCATGAAGAAAACGAGGACACTTCTGATCTCATCAACAAAGTCCAGCACGTGAAGTCCGTGGCGGAAAAAGCCAGGCGGCGCAACGAGAAGCTTAGGGTGAAACTCACCCAGAGCATCAAGGATACGGAAAAGGAAAAGCTCACGATCAAGGAGGAGGCGGAAGCCAGGATCTCCTATATCATGGACGACATCGTAAAGGAAGTCGAGGATTTTTCCAAAAATGTGGATCTTGCGCCGGAACCTTGGAAAGGCTTGATCGGAAAACTTAGGGAAAGAGTGCTGGCCATCTCCAAGGGAACGCCCAGGGAACAGCACAGGTTGGAATTTTTGGCGGGATTGAAGCCCGGCGACAGCGTCTATGTGACGAACTTGAGGACCTTCGGCGAAGTGGTGAAACTCAACCAGCGCCAGAAGACCGCGCGCCTAAGGGCGGAGGGCTTCCTTTACGACGTGCCTTTCAACAACCTTGAGGAAAAGCCCTTCAGCATGCCCGACAGCCGAAAGCTTGTCGTTCCGATCGTAAAGAAAGAGGAAAAGAAAGTTCAGGCTCCGCCTCTGCCTGTCGTAAGGAAGCGATCCGAATCCACGCCGAAACAGTTTTTGGAAAAACTGAAAGTGGGGGACATGGTCTTCCTGCCGCAGTTCCAGGACAAGGGGACGGTAGTGAAAATTGACAGGGCGAAGAATAAAGCGAAGGTCAAATTCGGGGCCGTGGAAGTCCAGGTTCCCTTCGACACTTTGGAAAAACCTTGAAATAAGATCCCCCTTTTGGTAAAATTTCCGTCGCAAATAGTGGTATCGGAGTGTAGCTCAGCCTGGCTAGAGCGCTACGTTCGGGACGTAGAAGTCGGAAGTTCGAATCTTCTCACTCCGACCATTAAATAAAAAACTTCCGGCTTTCGGCCGGAAGTTTTTTTGTTTCAATTAGGAAACTGCTTTATCTTATTTTTTCTCAGTCTTGTCGGAGCCGATGTCGTTGGCCGTGACGGAGACTTCCGCATAGAGGGCGGTCCATCTGCTGGAGGCGTACGAGGTGTGCACCCTGAGGTAGCGGTACTGACCAGTCACGTTGATGGCATAGGCGCCTTCCGTGGAACTGGTCTTGTCGCTCTTCTCACCCAGGAAATCCCACTTGCAGACCGGCAGGTCTTTATCGTTGGAGCCGTAGAGCTGCCACTGGTAGTACCTGTCGAAGTTGCCGTAGGCTAGGCTGAACTGCTGCAGCTCTTTCTTGGCGCCGAGGTCGATGATGAGGAAGTTTTCCGGGCTGTTCTCGGTGAAGCGCGCGGTGCGTTCCGAATAGATCGGCTCTTCCTGACATCTGATGGCGAACTGTTGGCTGGAGCCCTGGGCCGCGATGGTGCCGTCCTCATTCAGGACATAGACGTTGGCGATGTAGGTAAGCTCGTACTGCGGAACGAACTGATTCTCGCCGTCGGGAGCGCAGACGTCAAAGATGAAGACGCCGCTGTCATAAGTCGGCTGAGTTTCGCTGTATTTGATGGTCGAGCAGAGGAAGGAGCCTGCTTCGTTCCTCTTTTCGCCGTCGGTGTAGAGGACAGCGATCTTCTGTCCCGCTTCGAGCGTCAGGTCGTTGGCGCCGTCCTTTATGGTCAGCTTAAGAAGCGTCTTGCCGCCTTCGTTGACAAGGCCGTAGCCGGTCGCCGGGGCGACGGTCAGAGTCTTGGCTGCGGTGCGGAACAGCTGCACGTCCACGCCCTCGTCGAAGGCGTCGGCAGCCAATGTGACGTTGTCAGGGATGTAGGCTTTTTTGACGTTGGTGAGGCCCGCGAAAGCGCCGGAGCCGATGCTCTCAAGTACCACGTTCGTCCTGACGCCGAAGTCGCCGCCGTACTTGATGCTGGGATCCTGGGGGGCGACTATGATCGTTGTTATCTCGTCGTTGAAACGGCCGAAGTTCTGGCCGGCTTCCAATTGTCCGATGCCGCCTATTTCCAGCACACCCTGCTCAATGGTCCAGACCGGAGCTTCCGGCTGGAAATACCAGTGGGCGTTGCCGTCCAGGTAGGAGCTGACGCTGCCGTCGGTCATTTTGGCGGTGACGTCGGTCCCGGCGGCGTCGAAGACCACCGGGTAAGCGAGGGCTTCCTGCTCCAGAACGCGTTTGCAGACGGTGCAGCTCTTGGTCTGCACGCCGCCTTCGTAATCCTTCTCCCAATTGCCGGCGATGTGCGCGCTTCTGGTGCCGGGCACTTCCACGTCGCTGTCAACATAAACGTGCCAGTGCTCGGATTCGTCGCTTCTCCAATCGTCGTCGTCATACTCGTCGGAGTGGGCGTCGACCTTGATCTCCGAATAGAGGGCGGTCCATCTGCTGGAAGCGTAAGACGTGCAGATGCGCAGGTAGCGGTATTTGTTGCCGTTGACTTCTATGGTGTACATGCCGCTGTTGGAGGGCGTCTTGTCGCCTTTTTCGCCGAGGAAGTCCCACTTGCACAAGGGCAGTTTCTTATCGTTCGTGCCGTAGAGCTGCCATTGGTAGTATCTGCTGTCCTGGACGTAAGCGGCGCCGAAGCCGGTGACGGATTTGGAGTCGCCGAGGTCTATATCGAGATAGTTGTCAACGGAGAGATAAACGAAGTCGGAGGTGCGTTCTTCAGCTATCGGCTCAATGTTGCACTTTACGGCGAACTGTTCCGTGGAACCCTGGGCGGCCACGCTGCCGTCGGCGTTGAGGACAAAAATGTTCACGATGTAGGTCGCCGAATACTGAGGGATGAACTGGTCGGGGCCTACGGGCGCACAAATATCGAAGGTAAAGACGCCGTTGTCGTAGGTCGGCTGCAGCGCGCTGTATTTAAGGGCCGAGCAGAAGAATTCTCCCTCGTTGTTCTTTTCGCCGTCGTCATAGATCGTGACGATCTTCTGTCCTTCCTTCAGCACGAGGTCTTTGCCTTCCTCTTTGATGGTCAGTTTCAGAAGCGTCTTGTCGCCTTCGTTAACAAAGCCGGTGCCGGTGGCGGGCGCCACGGCAAGATCTTTACCCACGGTTCTGAAAAGCGTAACATTGGCGCCTTCGTCAAAGGCGGTAGGTGAGAGCTCGACGTTTTCCGGGATGTAAGCCGTGACGTTGTCTAGGCCTTTGAAAACGCCGGAATTGATCTTTTCAAGAATGACGCCGGTCCTGACGCCGAAGTCGCCGCCG
>JAFSWV010000140.1 GCA_017444325.1 bacterium
TGCCCATGCCGATGATGCCCCAGGTCTTGCCGATGATGTCAAAGAAGTTCTGTGAGCTGTCGGTGAAGGAATGGCTTCTGGAATAGGCGCCGGATTTCACGGACTTGTCGAAGTAGTGGAACTTGCAGACAAGGTTCAGCATCGCGGCGATCGTGCACTGCGCTACGGAGTTTACGGCGAACCCGCTGATCCCAACGAACTTTATGCCGTTCTGCGAGGCGTATTCGAGGTCGATGTTGGGAATGTTGGAGTCGATCGTCACGATCAGCTTGAGATTTCGGGCGCGCTCCATGTTGATGGCGCGGATGGGAACGTGGCTAGCCACGACGCATTCGCAGTTTTTGATACGTTCAGTAAGGTCGAGAGCGCCTGAGCTGGCGTAGACCATGAGAGCCCCCTGCTCTGCGATGGGCGAGAGATCAAGCATGCCGAGCGAATCGGCGTCCAGGAATACGATATTGAACATAAGAGTTGTTGGTTTGGTTGATTATTGGTTGGCTATCTCTACATTCAGTGAAAATTATAACAGAAGTCAAAAGAAAAATAAAGAAATACCCCCTCTATTTTTTCTTTCTTATAAATATTAAGGACGCAAACGCAAGGAAAGCCAGAAGCGCCGGTTCGGGAACATCTGAGGAACAGACGATAAGGTTGTCCACGTAAAAGCCTGCGCTGTTCTCCATAGCTATCTCGAGCATGTCTATGTCCTTTTCCAGATAACGGTCTTCCAAGGGCAGTTCTCCGTCGTCGAATTCCATGACGTCGTCGTTCAGGTCAATCGACCTAACACAGGCGGCTGCCGGGGCAGTGTCAACCGTTATCGCAAGCTCGTTCCATTCGTCCAGCGGGGCTTCCATAAGCGTTGTCATCTCCCCATTCATCGTGCAGGAAATGACGCTTGTGCCGCTCTCAGGATCCATTTTAATGTAAAGCGGGAAGTTGCCCTTAAGATTCTTATCCATGTCCCTTAGGCTGACGTTGTCTCCGCTTATCCTGACCGTTGCTTCCCCTTCAGAAGTCTTCATGTAATAGAGAAGCTTGATCTTGTACTCGGAGTTTTTGGGAATCTTAAGGGAAGTTCTGGCGTAGCCCGCCTCGCAAATTTCCAGGCACTGCCTCTTGCCAAAGGAAACGATGCTTTGAGATCCCTTGGCAGTCCAGGTGTCCTGGCCGTTGACGAGACCTAATTCATAGTAAGGCTCCTCAAAATCGGAAGTGTAGTGCCAGCCGCCTTTGGAGTAGGTGTACAAATTTGTGAGAGAGCCCCTGTTCGTTTCATCCCAATCCCAATAGTTCATAGCGACTCTGGTGCGGAAGAAGCCGTCGCCGAGGTAATTTTTGTAAAGGATGAACCTGATCGCGGCTGACTGGGAGACGGATCCGCTAATGGCGTAAGGCAGGAAGCAATAAGCGTTGTCGAGCACCTTCAGAGCGTATTCGAAATCCTTCGAACCGTAGTTGACGACTTTGGTAGTAAAGATGTTCGTCACGCCTTCGTCGCCGAGGTTCACAACTCCGCCCCAGTCGGGAAGCGGCTTGTCTTCCCTATTCAGCAGCTCAACCTTAACGTTGTCGATGAAAAGCTGGGCGTCAATGGTGTTCTCTCCCCCGCCGCTGAACGCAAGCCTTTCGAGGAAGTCCGTCGGGTCGGTGAAACTGTTCGGCATATTGCGGAGCGGTATGCCCTTTGCGTAGTTCGTCGTGAAATCGCCGAAAGTCACTGAGGTGAGAGCATAGCGGAGATAGTCCAGCGTGAAGCTGAATGTGAACCACTCGTCATAGGGAGCGGCTATTTCGCCTATGAGAGGATATATCGCCTCGCGGCTGCAGAAGCCGTAGATCTTCACGCCCTCTTCGCTGCAGCGCATATTGAAATCCGCGGCGTTGTTCCAATAGTTCTGGCGGACGGCAAATTCTTTGAGATCGCCTTCGGAGCCTTTGTAAAGCTTCATGCTGACCCTGACAAGCGGATTTTTGGGCGTATCGATCTTGCAGGTATAGCCGTCCCAGCCAGAGCCCCTGTAGAAATGCGCGCAGGGGCCGTCTATGGCGAAGTCAACGTTCGTAACGACCATCTCGTTGTATGGTTTGCCGTAGCCGTCGTCCTTTTTCCCGTCCCATCTGAATTGCCCGGTGATCTCTCCTTCCGTCATATAAGGCGCTTCAAAGTTTTCATAGAAGAAGACGCTGCCGGAACCGGCGCGCAGCGTAACATAGCGCTGGCCGAAACTTCCAAAATCTAGAAGCAGACTCGTCTTATAATAGCCGTTCGTCATCACGCCGCGGTTTATCTGCAGCTCGATTTCGCAAGCCGACGAACAGACGCCGTTGGTCTCAGTGAAGAGCAGCCATTCCGGGTTGTCCATAGCCGTTACGGAATAGTTGAAGTAGCCGCCGCCGTTGTTGGAGATGACAAGAGTCTTGTTCCATTCGTCCGGAGCATACTCTATGGTTTCAGCGCTGACATTTGGAACAGGCTCATAGAGGCTTTCGTAGGCCGCCTCAACATCGTCGATGGGGGCGCACTTAGGAGCGGCTCCGCCGAAGACGCCGACGCCGAAGTAATCGGCATTGACTTCGTCAAGCACAAAGTTTTCCGGCGTGTTGGTCACGCTGTTTATAATGACGTTCATAAGCCTGCGGGAGGGGTAAGAGATGTTCATCTCAACAGGCGTGAAAACCTGATCGCCTATTCCTCCCACTCCATATTCGTAGTCGCTGCTCTTAATGTAAAACGTGCCGCCGTTGCGGAAACAGTAGAGCGCTCTGCCCTCTTCGCCGTCGCCAAGCATGATGCCGGCCATGTTGTAGGAAGATTTTATCTGAAAGCGGATCCTCAGAACGCCGGAATCGGTGAAAACGCTTGGCTGCGTTCCCATAGGGATCCAGAGGCCGGAATCCTCGCCCCATCCGCCTTCGAACTTATAAACGGAAAGGCACTTGGTGGTGATATTAGTGATGTCGTAAGTGTACTTGTCCTTGTAATCTTCCTGGAAACACTTAAGATCATCCCTCTGGGCGAAGAAGTCACCCTCTTCGTAACTTTCGAAATCCTCGCTGAAAAAGACCGTCGGTTCGGCTTTCAAGTTAGCCGATACGGCAAGCAAAACGAAAAACAGCAGAAGTTTTTTCATGGCAAGGCAAATTGGTTGTTTATCATCTAATATTCTAATATTTTTCAACTGTGAGACAATGTTTTTTTAAGACATGCCTCGCTTCAAAATTAGAACATCAGATCAGATCTTTCAGCTTGCCAATGATAAGATCGATATCGCTTTGCGGAGTGGATGCGCCGGCCGTCACGCCGATCCTGCGGTATGGTTTCAGTTCGTCAGGTTCCCAGTTAGCTGGGTCCGTGACGAAAAAAGTCGCCTTGCCGCTGCTCTTACAGATCTCAGCCAGACGGTTGCTGTTGGCGCTGCCGATGCCTCCTATCACGACCATGGCGTCGCAGGCATCGCAAAGGGAGAGCGCTTCTTTTTGACGCTTTTCTGTTGCCTGGCAGCGCGTATTGTGGATCTTGGCGGACGGATAATTTTTTTGTATCTCTTTTACTACCGCTTCGAAAGTGGAACTGTCGAGCGTCGATTGGCAGACGACCGTGAAAGGCTTGTCAAAATTGAGGCTGGCCGCTTCCTCAACGGAGCTGACGACTGTCCCCTCTTTGGCGAAGCTCATCAAGCCCGTTACTTCCGCATGGCCCTTGTCGCCTAGGATGACGATCGGCTCATTATCGTTGGCGGCGCGCTCGATTATTCTCCTTATGGCAATGACATGCGGACAAGTGCCGTCCAGAATATCAAGCTTATGACCTCTCAGAAGCTCGTATTGCTCCTTGGAAACGCCGTGAGCCCTCACAAGGAGCTTGGCGTTATTGGGAAGCTCAGATATCGCCTTCTCATCCAGCGATGAGCTCAGAACGCTCATGCCTTTTTTTGCGAGCGCTTCGATGACGGAAGGATTGTGGATCAAAGGGCCGAGGGAACAGAGCGCTTTATTGGGCTCCTTTTCCAGGGTATCGTTGGCAAGCTGCACCGCGCGCCTGACGCCCGCGCAGAATCCCGCTTCTTTGGCAACTATAATTTCGCGCTCCATCACTCCTCCTCCGTCTTGACCTGGATGCGTTCGTAGCGCCTAAGGGAAGAGGTGATCTTCTCAACATAGGAAGCGTACTCTTCTTCGCTGACATTGCCTGTGCAGGGCGCGCAGCAGCGCTCAATCTGGTAATAGAGGCAGGGCTTGCCTTTCTTCATCTGATTGACCGTGCAGCGCCTCAATTTGAAGCGGTCGCGGTAGCGCCTTAAAAGTTCGTCGGCGGAAACGCCGATAATGAAAGGCCCGAAATAGCGGCTGCCTTTCTTAAGATGGCGGTGGGCAGGAATAAGCCTGGGATATGGCTCCAAGACGGTCAGTTCCAGGGAAGGATAGCTTTTATCGTCTCTGCCAAGGACATTGTAGCGCGGCAAAAATTTCTTGATAAGCTCGTCCTCTAAAAGGAAAGCTTTCGCTTCGTTGCCGGTGATGCGGAATTCTATCTTCCTCACCTTCTCGACAAGGAATGGCACGCTTCTTCTTCCGTCCCCTCCCGGACGGAAGTACTGCTGCATCCTGAGCTTCAGATTGTTGGCTTTCCCGACATAGATAACGACGCCCGCTTCGTCGTACATGAGATAGACTCCGGTCGCCTTGGGAGCATCCTTATAGCCCGGAGCAGTCTCAATTACGCTGATAGGCTCATCAGAGGAAACGGCCATTTTACTTGACTGCCGGACGCCCTATGCTGTAGTAAGTGAAGCCAAGTTCCTTCATCTCGGCGGGCGAATACTGGTTGCGGCCGTCGAAGATGAGGGGCGTCTTAAGCAGAGATTTGATGCGTGGGAAATCAGGAACGCGGAATTCGTTCCATTCGGTCACGAGCATCAGGGCGTCGCAGCCTTCCAGCGTTTCATAAGCGTCTTCACAATATTCGATCGTATCGCCGAAGATCGCCTTCGCGGTCTCTTTCGCCACCGGGTCGTAGCCTTTGACTTTCGCACCGGCATCTAGGAGCAGCTTTACGATGACCTGCGAAGGAGCGTCGCGCATATCGTCAGTCTGCGGCTTGAAAGCAAGGCCCCACAGAGCGATCGTCTTGCCCTTAAGGTCGCCTTTGAAATGCTCGCTGGCGAGCTTGAAGAGCAACTCTTTCTGCTTGGCGTTGACCTTTTCGATGGCGTCTATCATGATCGGTTCATAGCCGTTCTCTCTGGCCGTGGCAGCCAAAGCCTTCACGTCTTTCGGGAAGCAGGAGCCGCCGTAGCCGATGCCGGAGTACAAAAAGCGGCGGCCGATGCGGGAATCAAGGCCCATGGCGATCCTCACTTTCGTAACGTCAGCGCCCACTTTCGAGCAGATGTTGGCAATCTCGTTCATAAAGGAGATCCTCGTGGCGAGCATGGCGTTGGAAGCGTATTTGCACATCTCGGCGGACTTGTTGTCCATGACAAGGATGTCGGCGCCGGATTTGGTGAAGGGATCGTAGAGGAGTTTCATCTTCTCAGCCGCTTCCGGGGAGGTCGTGCCGATGACCACGCGCTCGGGCTTCAGGAAGTCATCCAGAGCCGCGCCTTCCTTTAAAAACTCAGGGTTCGAGACGACGTCGAAAGGCTGCGTAGTGCCCTGGGCAAGCACCTCCTTTACCTTCGCGGCCGTGCCGACCGGGACCGTGCTCTTGTTGACGACGATCTTGTAGCCGTTGAAATAAGGCGCGATCTCTTTCATGACCGCCCAGACGGCGGAAAGATCCGCTTTGCCGTCGGCGCCCGTCGGCGTTCCCACCGCCGAGAAGATGATGTCGGAATTCTCGATGGCATAGCGCATGTCGGTCGTCGGGATGAGGCGCTTGGCGGCCAGGTTGCGCTTGACCATTTCCTCCAATCCCGGCTCAAAAATAGGGATCTCGCCGTTAAGAAGTTTTTTGATCTTCGCTTCGATCTTGTCAACGGTTATGACAGTGTTGCCGCTGTCGGCGAAACAAGTCGCGGCCACTAAGCCGACGTATCCGGTACCGATTACTGCTACTCTCATTTTGTGCACCCTAATTTAACGAATAACTTTCAAGAATTTTCTCTTGCCGACCTTCAGGATGAAGCTGTCGGCTTTCGGCATGGTAAGATTGAAACCTGAAACTTTTTCGCCGTCGCAGGTCACGCCGCCCTGCTGGATGACTCTCCTGGCCTCGCTCTTAGTCGCGGCCAGCTTGTTCTCCACCAGAAGTTCCAAGAGGTCTAATTCGGGAACTCCCCCCTCTTTCAATTTGTATTCCGGAATGTCGTCCGGGATCTCTTTGTTGCTGAAAACATTTTCAAAATTGGCGATGGCGGCGTCCGCGGCTTCCTTGCCGTCGTAGATCTCCGTAATGGCGTGCGCCATGGCTTTCTTGACGGTCATGGGATGGACCGTGCCGTCCTTGACGCCCTTGCGCCATTCCGCGATCTGCTCTAAAGGAATGTCGGTCAGAAGCTCAAGGTACTTGAACATCAGCTCGTCGTTGACGGACATCAGTTTGCCGACTTTCTCATTGGGAGGATCGGCGATAGCGACGTAGTTGCCGTAGGATTTCGACATCTTCCTGACGCCGTCAAGGCCTTCCAGCAAAGGCATGGTAAGGCAGACCTGAGGCTCCATGCCTTCCTCTCTCTGCAGGTCGCGCCCGACCATCAGGTTGAAAGTCTGGTCGTTGCCGCCTAATTCCACGTCGGCTTTTAATACGACCGAGTCGTAGCCCTGCATCAAAGGATAGACGAATTCGTGCATATGGATGGGAAGGTTCTCCCTGAAGCGCTTCTGGAAATCGTCGCGCTCGAGAGTCCTGGCAAGCGTCGCTTTCGCGAGGAGCGCGATCACTTCCTTGAAAGTCATCTTCGAGAACCATTCTCCGTTGTAGCGGACGATAAGCTTGTCTCTGTCGAGGATGCGGGAAGCCTGCTCAAGATAGTGTTCGGCGTTTTTGAGGACCTGCTCTTCCGTGATCTGCGGGCGCGTTTTGTCGCGGCCGGTCGGGTCGCCGACCTGGGCCGTGAAGGAGCCGATCAAAAGCACGGCCTGGTGGCCGAGGTCCTGGAACTGCCTGAGTTTTCTAAGCACTACAGTAAATCCCAAGTGCAGGTCCGCGGCCGTCGGATCGACGCCCAGCTTCACGACCAAGGGGTTTCCCTTGGCGAGTTTCGTTTTAAGCTCTTCCCTTTCCGTAATGGTCATGGCGCCTCTTTCCAGGATCGCCATCTGTTCCTCAACTGGTCTCATATTTATCCTTAATTTATTTTTACGTGATTTTAGCAGAAGCTTTGAATTATGGCAATTTACTGTCCCTCGCGCACTCCGTGCAGAAGCATCTTCATCTGCGCCATCTTCTCTTCGCTGGCGGCCATGATGAGCAGTTCGTCGCCCTCCTGGATAATGGTCGATCCGTTGGGCGTTATGAATTCGCTCCCCCGCTTTATGCCCATGACCAGGCAGTTTTTGGGGAAAGACATGGAGAGCAGGGATCGGTTGATGCACTGGTCGCCCGGACGCACGGTGAAACTGTCAAGATTAGACTGGAAGGAATCTGAGACTTCCAGACCGAAGTCGCTGGTCTTGCTCTTGTCTTCGGGAATAGTTACACCAAGAAGTTTCCCGGCCCAGACTAGGCTTGAGCCCTGGAACAATACCGAGGAGAAGGAAATGCAGCAGACTATGAAGAAAAGCGCCCGCGCCATCGGGTCGTGCACGCCGAAAGCGACCAAAGGATACGTCGCAAAGACGATCGGCACCGCGCCCCGGAGTCCCACCCAGGAAACGAAAGCCTTGTCCTTCATTGGCATCTTGAAAAAGTGCAGGCAGAGGAAAACGGAGATCGGCCTGGCCACGAACATCAAAAGCGCCGAGACTGCAAGGCCGAAGCCGATGTAGGGTTTGAAGCGCTCGAAAGGCGCCGCCAATAAACCCAGCATAATGAACATCGTGATCTGCATGAGCCAGGCGAAACCGTCGAAGAATCGCGACATGCTGCGCTTGTGGATGATGTTCGCGTTGCCCAGGACCATCGCGGAAATATAGACAGCCAAAAAGCAGTTACCGCCCAGATGCTCCGCCGCGGAATAGACGATCAAAGTCATACTGATCACCAGGACGGAGTAGAGCCCATCCGCCTCAAGCCTGATGCGGCGCATGATGAAGCTCATGCCGTGTCCCAGCGTATAACCGACGAAAGCGCCGACTATCATGCCTTTCGCCAGCGTTATCAGCATATTGCCGGGCGCGCACTGGCCCATGCACAGGTCTATGCAGGTGACAGTCAAAAAGTAAGCCATCGGGTCGTTGGAGCCGCTCTCCAATTCCAGCAAGGGCCTAAGGTCGTTCTTGAAATCCAAGTTCTTGGTCCTGAAGATGCCGAAGACGGAAGCCGCGTCGGTGGAAGACACGATGGAACCTAAGAGCAGCGCGTAAGGCCAGGTGAAGGACTCCCAGTGGAAGAGATAGGCCAGAAGCATCGTCAGCGAACCTAAGATACCCGCCGTGACTAATACTCCGATCGTCGAAAGGACGACACCCTTGTAGAGGATCGGTCTTATCTTGTAGAACTTCGTCTCCAGGCCGCCGTAGAACAAAATGAAGATCAAAGCGAAGTCGCCCAGACCGCGGGCCACCGCGATGCTTGAGAAATCAAGACCGTACTCCCCTGCCAGGAAACCAACGAAAAGGAAAAGGGCAAGGATCGGGATGCCGGTGCGGCTTATAGTTCGGCTGAAGATGATGGACAGGAAAAAGAGGATCGCGCCGATCAGCAGGAAGTTTTCCGTTGAAAGCTTGATGAACCCTTTGGTGGTCTCGGCGACGACGTTGGTGCTGCAAGGCACGGACGCGGAAACGCAGGTGTAGAGATCCGTCAGAGACGGGATCGTCTCGAAGATGATCCTCTCAAAGTTAGATGTCAGCACCAATTCCGCAGGCATAAGTCGTCAGAGCTTGTTTTTGGGCAGAAGCGCCCTTAAGTGAAGATAGATGGCGTCCGCAGGAAGCTCTTCGCCGTTCTCCATTTTTTCCATGGCCAGCGCTATCAAAAACTTCGCGTCCGGCTCGCCGTCAAGCGATACGAAACGTTTCCCAGGCAAAGTCGTTTCGTCGCATTCGCCGTAATAGCAGCTGCAATCGGGGAATTTCTGCGCAAGTTCTTCTTTTTTGCAAAACCCGGCTTCTTTCTTGCCGTCGGTGCGGTATTCGTAATAAAAACCTCCGCCGGCCCTGGCATCCAAGAGAAGAAGCTCATTTTCATCCTTAGTGTCCCTTGGATAAAAATCGAAACGCGAAACGCCGACAAGCTTTGCGCCCCACCCGAGAGCGAGCCCCTGGGCTGCCGCCAAACCTGTCCTGATGCCCGTGAAGGAGCCTGGACCGCGGTCAACCACGATCAGATCCGGAACTTCTTTACCAAGCATTGATTTGACTTCAGGCACGAGCTGGCTGGAAAGATCCCTTCCCATAGGAAAGGCCTTTGTTAGGAAGCCGCCTTCGGAATTCCACACGGCTACCGAAGCTTCCTTGTAAGAGGCTGTCTCAAAGGCTAAAATGAGCATTTACAGTTTCTCCTCATCGCCTTCTTTCACAACGAAATTTTCCTTGGGCGCGTAAACGCCCTCGCCTTTTGCCCAGACGCCGAACGTCATAAGGAAGATCTTGATGTCGAGCCAGAGCGACCAATGCTCAACGTACCAGACGTCATATTCGATCCTTTGCGGCCAGGTCAGCGAGTTGCGACCGTTGACCTGGGCCCAGCCCGTCACGCCGGGCGGAACCAAAAGACGCTTCTTCTGGTGATCGTCGTACTCCGCCGTCTGATAGAGCAGCGTCGGGCGCGGGCCCACGATGCTCATCGTGCCGTTCAGGATGTTGATCAACTGCGGCAGTTCGTCGAAACTGGTTTTTCTCAGCCAATCGCCGACCTTCGTGATCCTCGCGTCGCCTTCTCCGGTATAGTAGCCTTCCTTCTCCGCTCCGACCGTCATGGTCCGGAATTTGTAGATCAAAAAAGGCTTGTTGTCTTTGCCGGCCCTTTCCTGCACGAAGAAGACCGGGCCCTTCGAATCGCGCTTAATCAGTATCGCGATGACGAGCCAGGGGATCGCGCAGAAGAGCAATCCGAAAAAGGCGAAGACTATGTCGATAAGGCGCTTTAAGAATCTTTGCATACTACTTGCGCTCAGCGTATTTCTTGGCCAGGACTTCCCTGTTCTCTTTGTACCAGTCGATAGTCTTCTTTAAGCCTTCCTCAAAATTGGTGTGGGCCTGGAAGCCGAAGTATTCTTTCGCCCTGCTGGTGTCGAGGCAGCGTCTCGGCTGACCGTCGGGTTTGCTGGAATCCCAAACGATCTTGCCAGTGAAGCCGGTCAGCTTGGCGATCAGTTCCACAAGGTCCTTGATGGAGATCTCGAAGCCGGCGCCCAGGTTGACAGGCTCAGTGCCGTCGTATCTTTCGGCAGCCAGAGCAATCGCTTCGGCAGCGTCCTCAACGTAGAAGAATTCCCTCGTGGCCTTGCCGGTGCCCCAGACTTCGATGGAATCGCGTCCGGCTTCTTTAGCTTCCACGCACTTCTTGATGAGGGCGGGAATGACGTGCGAAGAACGGTCGTCGAAATTGTCCCTCGGGCCGTAGAGGTTGACGGGCAGAAGATAGATGCCGTGGAAATCGTATTCCTGACGGTAAGCCTGCAGCTGCACCATCATCATCTTTTTGGCCAGGCCGTAGGGTGCGTTGGTCTCTTCCGGATACCCCAGCCAGAGGTCAGTTTCTTTGAAGGGAACCGGCGTGAATTTCGGATAGGCGCAGATCGTGCCGAGCGCTACGAATTTCTCGATGTTATGCAGTCTCGCCTGCTCGATGAGCATGGCGCCCATCACCATGTTGAGATAATAGAAGCTCCCCGGATGCTCCCGGTTGGCGCCGATGCCGCCGACGACCGCCGCCAAGTGGATGACGATGTCGGGTTTGATCTCTTCGTACATTCTGATGATCTCGGCTTCCTTGGTCAGATCATACTTGTCCCTGTCGGCGATAAAAACGTTTTTGCAGCCGCGGGCTTTCAAACGATCGATAAGATGGCTGCCAAGGAATCCCAGGCCGCCTGTGACGCAGATCCTCTTTTCCGTGAAGTTCATAAATAAATCCCCTTTATGATTGTTTGGTTTGTAGTTTTAAATTTGCAAAGTAAGCGCGCATTTTCTTCGTAAGGGAAAGCCTTTTAAAAAAGAGCGCGTAAGTTTTGAAAGGAGCGAAAAATTTAGAGGGCGCTTTGAAGAGAAGATACAAGGCTCTTCCCAAGGGCGCCAGGAAAAGCAGCGGAAAAGTTTTAAAGCAGCTGAAGCCGTGCAGATTCTTGAGACAGGTGTCGAGCGCGTTGGCGCCCAGGCGCGTGATCGTCGCGCCGCTTTTCTCGTACCAGCGGACGCCCTCCTGGGAACCGGAGTGCACGTGGTGACACTTGAGGGAGGGAGCGTAGAGCGCTTTCCCGCCGATACTGTTCAGCCTCAGGTAGAGGTCGATGTCCTCGCCGTAAGCGAAATAGCGTTCGTCGTAATACTCCGTTTTTCCGCTCGCGGAAAGTTCGGGCGGAATAGCGGCCTTTTTAAGTTCGTCCGCTTTGAAAAGCGGCGCGCAGCCGCCGGGCGCGAAGACGAACTTCTCCGCAAAGGGCTCCGTCAAAGGAGTGGCGAGGCTGAGAAATCTCGTCGGCACGACGTAGGTGCAAAGCACTTCCTCCGTCTCCCCTCTTTCCTTGTCGTAGCGGTAGATCAAGGGGCCGAGCATTGTAGCTTCAGATTTGTGCGCGATAGTTTCCGCCGCTTTCGCGAAAAAGTCCGGCGCCAGGAAAACATCGACGTTCAAAGGCATGAGCCAATCGCCGGAAGACAAACGCAGCCCTTCGTTCATGCCGGCCGCAAAGCCGACGTTCTCGGGAAGCTGCACGAACCTGCAGCCGAAACTTTTGAATTCTTCGCTTTCAAAATAATCTTTGCTTCCGTCCCCGGAACCGTTGTCCACCACGATGACTTCCAGAGCGGAGTAACTCTGGGCTTTCAGCGCGGACATATTGCGCTTCAAAAATTCCAGCGTGTTCCAGTTGAGGACCACGACGGAAAAGCGCGGTTCACGGGAGGTTGCTTCCATCACTTAATGTCCGTGAATTTCCTAACGTTGGTGTCGGTGCCCACGACCACCAGGATGTCGTTCTCTTCCAGCGGAGCGTGCGGGTCAGGCGAAAGCATGAGGAAGCGCTCGTTCTCCTCGCGCTGGACAGGCAGGCGTTTGATGCCGATGACGTTGACGCCGTAGCGGTCCCTCAGCCTCAAATCGATCATGCTCTTGCCGACGAAACTCTTCGGCAGATCGACTTCCGCGATAGACGCGCCCGAGGCGAAGGGGATCACTTCCCTAAGGTTCGGAGCGTAGATCATTCTGGCGACGCGCAAGCCCATTTCCTTTTCCGGGTTGACCGCTTCCGTAGCGCCCACCTTCTTTAAGATGTTGGCGTGCAGTTCGGAGCTGGCTCTCGCCACGATACGCTTTACGCCCAGCTGCTTCAAGAGCGCCGTCACCATGATGCTGTTCTCGACGTGATGGTCGCCTATAGCCACCACCACGACTTCCATAGAGGTGATGTCGGCTTCCAGAAGCGCGGATTCATCCGTGCAGTCCATGCACAGGGCGCCCGTCACGTTCTCTTCGTCCGCCACTTTCTGGACCACGTCCTTGTCGGAATCGATCGCCAGAACGGGAATGTTATGAGATTCCAGCCAACGGACAACTTCCGTACCGAAACGGCCGAGGCCTATAACTGCGCATCTTTTTATCATAAGTTTTCCTCCTTAGCCCACCATCAAAGGCGTCTTGGGATATTCTATAGCCGAGCGTTTTCTGGTCGGCAGTAAAAGCAAGAGAGTGAGAGGACCGATCCTCCCGATGAACATCATGGCTGTGATGACAAGCTTGCCCATGACGCTCAATTTCTCGGTTATGCCCATGCTCAAACCGGTCGTGCCGATGGCGGAGACCGCCTCGAAGAGGATCTCCTCGTAGCCACCGTTCTCAAAAGTAATGAGCAGGATGAAGCCCGTTAGGAACGTAACGTTGTAGAGCATGAAGACCGTGACAGCGCGCCAGACAGTGTTGGCGTTGAAAGAATGGCGGCCTAACGTCACGTCGTCGCGGCCTCTCAATACAGCGAACAAGAGCGCCAGGAAGATCACCAGCGTCGTAAGCTTGACGCCGCCGGCGGTTGAGCCGGGCGCGCCGCCTACGAACATGAGTATCATGGTGAGGAACCTGCCGGCGCGGCTCATGTCGTTAAGGTCAAAAGTCGAGAAGCCCGCCGTCCTGGCCGTGACGGAACAGAACAAAGCGTTGCAGATCTTCTCCGGCCAGTCAAAATTGGAAAGGCCTCGGGAGTGGTCCCAAAGCAAAAAGCCGATCATGCCGCCGAAGACCAGGATCAGCGTGCCCACTATGACGACGCTGACGTAGAAGTTGGAATGCGGCTTCTTGAAGCGCACAAAATCGCTGATCCAACTTAGCACGCCAAAGCCCAGGCCGCCCGCCACGATGAGCGCCGTAAAAGTCAAAAGGATCCAGGGGTGATGCTGGAACATCATAAGACTGTCGGTCTGCAAAGAGAGACCGCCGTTGCAGAAAGCCGAGACGGAATGGAAAACGCTCTTCCAGAGCGAGACCTTCCAGCCCAGGCCCATGTGCAGCATCTGCGGGAAAAGGAAAGCGACGCCCACGGCCTCAATGATGAAGGTCGCGGTGCAGATGAAGATCGTCAAAGGCAGAACGTTCGACTGGCGCTTCTCGCCCAGCATATCCTTGACAAAATACTCCTGCCTCAAACCGATGGCTCTTCCCAAAACCAGCGCGCTGAAAGTTGACAAGGTCATGATACCCAAGCCGCCGACCTGGATGAGGCCCAATATGACGACCTGGCCGCTGAAGGAGAAGACCTTAGAGATGTCCACCGTCGCCAGGCCCGTAACGCA
>JAFSWV010000141.1 GCA_017444325.1 bacterium
ATGTACGGGATACTTCATATGAGAAATCAACATGTCCCGGAGTATCCACAAGATTCAGCATATACTCTTCGCCGTTGTCAGCGATGTACTTCAAACGGATAGCTTTAACTTTGATGGTGATGCCGCGCTCTTTCTCCAGCTCCATGCTATCGAGGACCTGCTCGCTCATCTCTTCCTGACGCAAAGCACCCGTCATCTCGATCATCCTGTCGGCCAGTGTCGACTTACCATGATCGATATGAGCTATGATACAAAAATTACGAATATGACTCTGATCCATATCTAAATAAAACGCATGAAGACCTGATTGCCGAGCAGTCTCGCTCCCTTCGTCAGTCTGATCCCCGCAGACGACCTTTCAACAAGACCATCCCTCATAAGATCACTTATTTCATGCCCAAATCTATCTTCGAATTTTACATTAAATATACGGGAGATGTCATCAAATCTGACACCTTCAGACGTCCTCAGTGCCAGCATGATAGTCTCTCCCATCATCTTCTCATCATCCAGTTCCTCTCTGAAATCCACTGAATCAAGAGGATCATCGATGTAGCCCTTAAGATCATCGGTATTGGCAAAGCGTTCTCTCCCGACACACGAGTGAGCAGCGACACCGAAGCCGTGATAATCATGACGATGCCAGTATTTGAGGTTATGCTGACACTCAAGACCAGGAAGCGCCCAATTGGAAATCTCGTACTGCTCAAAAGGAAGTCCTGCCCTATCGACAGCATCATAATCATCGGCCGCCATATCATCACTGAGCGGGGCATGCTTTCCTAAAGTGATGCTCCTTGCCAGCGGCGTATCTTCTTCAAGGGTCAGAGCATACATGGAGATAGGAGAGGTTCAGTTCCTCGAACATGGGAGCCAGCTCGAACTGGGCGGGCGCCACCTCGTTGTGGCGCGTCTTGGAGGGGATCCCAAGTTTCCACAGTTCCTCCTCCACTTCCGTCATAAAATTCAAAATTCTGTTTTTGATTGTGCCGAAGTAATGGTCCTCAAGCTGCTGATGCTTGGGGCTCGGCGCGCCGAACAATGTTCTGCCGGTCAAGAGCAGGTCCGGCCTGGAAAGATAAAAGCTCTTGTCGATCAGGAAATACTCCTGCTCCGGGCCCAGCGTAATGGTAACCTTCTCGTCCTTCTTGCCGAAGCACTTCATCAGGTGCTTGGTAGCCTGCGAAAGGACCTGCATGGACCTCAAAAGCGGCGTCTTCTTATCCAGCGCTTCGCCGGTGTAAGCGCAGAAGGCCGTGGGGATGCAGAGCGTGGCGCCGTTGCCGTGGCGCTTGATAAAGGCGGGCGAGGTGGGATCCCAGGCGGTGTAGCCTCTGGCTTCGAAGGTGGAGCGGATGCCGCCGGAGGGGAAGCTGGAGGCGTCCGGTTCGCCCACGATCAGGTTCTTTCCTGAGAAGGTCTGTATTGGAAGGCCGTTCTTAATTTCAAGGAAGGCGTCGTGCTTTTCCGCCGTGGAGCCCGTCAGAGGCAGGAACCAGTGAGTGTAGTGCGTGGCTCCCCTGTCGCTGGCCCAGCGGCGCATGGCGTGCGCCACTTCGCCTGCGATCGAGGGATCCAAAGGCTGGCCCTGGTCTATAGTCTGCAGCAGTTTCGCGTAGGTGTCATGAGGAAGATATTCCTTCATGGCGGATTTAGTGAAAACGTCCGAGGCGTAATCGGCTTCCTTGAAAGCCTCACCCGCGAAGGGCGCGCAGCCCTTGAGGCCCGCGACTTTGGAAACTGCAGCTTTTCTGGCGCAACTGTTCATTTTTTTCTCCTGATGGTTGATGAAAATAGTTGTCGCCACATATAAAGCAAAAGGTGTGCCAAACTCCAAAAGTCCCCGTTTTTCCGCCTTTCCGCCCTACGCGCCCGTCCCACCGTTACATTTTTTGTAATAAACCTCTACCCGCTCATACATCAAATGTAAATAGAAACGTTTTTATCCGCCATATCTCAAACTGATTGGATTCTCGCTTTTAAACCGGGGATCTCTATGGAATCAAGTCTGGTGAAAGCAAAGCATTTTTTACCCAGATCCTTCAATGATGCGCCTGACAGATACAGGTCTTTATCGTCTATTATGAGAAAGCGATCATGAAAAGCCGCACTTTCCAATATTTCCAATTTCCCATACTGCTCCTGAAAACGCTTAACATCGCTTTGGGCAAGATCGTTTCCTTTTTTGGAAGTGACTATCTTGAGTTGAACCCCGTTCCCTTTCTTCGCCAGCATCTCCAAAGTCGTAATATTAACGTAATTGTCGATCAAAATGATCGACTCCTTAGCCGATAAGATATACTTGGTCACGAAAACATCCGCGTCAAATACCTGACCGTCGTAGAATACGCCCTGTCTCGGAGGTAGAGATGTCTTCACGAAGAAATCAACACTTTGCTGCAGTTTCTCAATATGCGTGTCATGTTTGGACAATTTATGTTCTACTTGTTCAAGTCGATTGTTTATGCTGTAACCTCTAAGAAGATGTTCTTTTAATATTTTGGTTGCCCATCTTCGAAATTGGGCACCGCGTAAGGACTTTACTCTGTAACCAACCGATATTATTACGTCAAGACTATACAACGTTAATGGACGGCCCGGAATAATATTGTGCAAAATTTGCACATTATTATTTTCGCTGCATTCTTGTTCTCGAAATACATTGTTAATATGTTTTGTTATGACGCTTCGTTCCCGCTGGAATAGTTCGCACATTTGAGTTTGGGAAAGCCAAACGGTATCTTGGTCAAGACGCACGTCCAGTTTTATCTTTTCGTCTGGTTGGTAGATTATTATCTCGTTTTTCATGTTTCTTGGGCCTGTAGTGAATTTTAAAGTTCATTCACATAATATGGAACAAAAGGCAAGAAAGCAAGTTTTTACGCCGTTTCTATTAATTTTGCATGCGCGTGTAAAAAAAACAGCCAGGCAAATGACTCTAAAACAAAACGACCGGCCGCGGAATGCGGCCGGCCGTTTTGAAACCTTAACGCTTAACTTCTCGTTAAGGAACTAGAACCACACGGAAGCCGTATCCGCTGTTGGTGTTGTACGACGGGTCGTTGGCGCCCCGGTAGGCCGATCGGCAATCGCCCGCGCCGTAATAGCAGCTGCCGCTGCGAAGGTAGCGCTGAGTACCTTCAGCAGGTCCTACCGGATCCGTGACCGGATCGCTGGACCATTTTGAGTTGTAGTCCCACCAATCCAAACACCACTCCCAAACGTTGCCGTGCATATCGTACAATCCCCATTTATTCGGCAGATATGAACCGACTGCCGCCGTGCCTTCGTTTTCACCGCCGTTATAAGAATAGCGGCCGAGTTTGTTCATGTTGCCGTCTTCATATCTGTTGGTAAGATTATTACCATCGTTCAGCGCGGTGGTCGTTTTCGCTCTGCAGGCGTATTCCCACTGGGCTTCTGTGGGAAGATCGAAATCTTTGCTTGTCTTGGCACGGAGCTTGCCCAGGAAGGATTCTTCATCGACATCGCTGTCGGCCGGCCAGCCGGCGCCTTTTTCCGCTCCCCTGATCATATTGAAGGAAACGCATTCCACAGGCCGCGTATTGCCGGAATGATATGAAGGATTGCTGCCAGTGATCGTTTTATATTGCCCCTGAGTAGTCTCAAAGACGCCAATGAAAAGGTCCTTTGTTAGAGTGACCTCATGCTGGAGCTCATCAGGGTATCTTCCCAACTCGTCGATGGGAGAGCCCATGATGAATTTGCCTGACTGGATCTTTCTCAGGACCATTTTTGTGGTCTTGTATTCGTCCGCCCAGCCGCCGTCCGGCACAGAATCAAGATAGCTTATGTCGCCGCTTGTGAGATCGACCACCATATAAAGATCACTAGGAGGAGGAGGCACTTCCTCGATCTCCACTCTGACCTTCATGTCGTCGGTCACAAGGCCGTAGAAGGTTTCGCCCGGCATCCAGATGGTTTTGTATTTTCCTGCTCCGGGGAGGGTGCCGTCGGAGCCATCTTTGGTCAGCGTTCCCTTCTCGATTAAGTCGAAGGAAGTCTCACCGTTATCGGTGGAGCCGTAGAATTTCACTTCAAGGCCGTAGGGATTATCGCTTTCGATAGTGAAATTGATGATGACGCTTCTGTCGAAAGGCCACATCTGCATGCATTTGACTTCCGTAACGGAACTTTCCGCCTTGACGCTCAAAGCGCTCACGGAGAGCAGCGTGACGACCATGAGCAAACTCTTAACGCGTTTGCGCAGAAAGAACGCCGCCGCCAAACCCAAAAGCATTAGGCCGGCCGGTTCGGGCAGGATCGTCACCAACCTGGAAAATAATCTGTGCTCTGTGTCGCTTACGACGGTTTCAACAAGAAGGTAGGTGTCATCGGTCGGGAAATCCTTGTAATCTTCGGCGGTGTAGTCCCAGGTGGCAGTGCCTTCCACCGGCGTTGCAGAGTAGTCCGTGAAAATACTGGCCGCTATCTCCGGGTTAAGCGTGTCCTCCACAATGATCTTCAGAGACTTGGGTTCTCCTTCCGTCATGGCGCTGCTGTAGGCCAGAGGATCGGTGGGATTAAGAAGGATCGGTTCCTCCGTGATCGCGTTCCCGTCGAAATGAAAGGAATCGGACCAGAGGGAAGTATCCGCCATAAGCGCGCCAGCGAAGGCAAGCGATGCCATAATCAAAACAGCGATTAGTTTTTTCATTTTATTTTTTTTGTTGAATTAATAAGCTTCTCGGAATAGGAAAAACACTGAATAATTCTGATTATATTTTATCAAATGCGGCTTTCAGTCCGGCCCGGCCTAAAAAAGGCATGTCGGATCTCTGATTACATTTTTTGTATGTAGAGGCCGCGCAGCGGTACACAATCTGTAAAAAGAACGCGGATTTCCCGCTTAAAAAGGGCGTTTGCCGCCTTTGGCACGGCTTTTGCTTTATTACTACTGCTCTATAACCATTAACCACTGCAAAACAAGGAGACAACCATGCAGGAACGAGACGACATCGGCGCAAGCCTAGCCAGATTTCATGCCGCCCTCAAACAGTCCGGCAGCGGACTGACCGCCTTCGCCAAAAGCCAGTATATGGAAAAATGGCAAAGCGAAACGATCTTTCACGTTTTGAAGATTCGCACCACCGCAATCAACGCAATGCAGGAATATTTGGTGAATAACGGCATCCTGAATCTGGAAAGAGTCTCCCTTAGCCCTGTTACCGACCCGCTGGCCCACGACATAGAATACTCCCCCACTCTCAGCTACAAAGGCCAGCCTTACAAGACCACCCACTCAATGATCTATTCGAAGTTCCTGGCCTGCTCCAACCCTCACCTGAAGGGTGTTTACATCGACTCCCCCAACATCAGGCTGGAACTAGAAAGCCCTGTCGGAGAACAAAGGGGACGCTACCTCATCGACTTCTCGCAAATGGACATCGAAGTTAGGAGAGACAAGTTCGTTTCCCTGGAGGAATATTTCAACGAAGTCGAGAAAGTCAAAAAGATCCTCAAAGAAGATCTTGACAAAGCCCTGGGTTTCTTCGAGGACCTTATCATCCACACGGTGAAAGCCCTGAAGGAGAAGAACGAAGCGGATCTTTCCGCCCTGGGCGTCAAGCTTGAAGTCCCGACTAAGCCTTTCCCCTCGTTTTTCCTCGACGAAGCGAAGAAGAAAGCCGCGGGCGGTTCCGTGGAAAAATTTTTGGGCGAAACTTGCGGCAGCCAGTTCTTCTGGATCAAGGGCATACTGCGCGAGAACTACGACCTGGTCTACCCTTACCTCAAAGCCGACGGCAGCAAGCGCGATCCGGAGGACATCCCCTCCACCGACATCTACAACTACGACCTCTGCGCCCAGAGCTCCCTTCTCAAGGGCGGCATGGGCGGAGCCTTGGAAGTTTTGTCCGGCGCCGTCAGGGAATGGCTCTATGAGCCGATCATCGCGAGACTCATCGACAACAAGATCATACCCGAAGCGCCGCAGTTCGACCGTAGCGGAGAGATCACCAACATCGAGAAGCTTAGCGGATACGCTCCCTTCCTGGCGGTGGCCGGCATGAAGGGACCGGACGGCGCTCCCCTCTTCCCCTCGACCTTCGGCGGCGGCATCGGCGTGGAAAGATTCCTGTACGCGCTCCTGAAGGGCCCCGTCATCAAAAAGATCGACGACGTGACGCTTTTCGGCAAGAACCCCGACTCCTACCCCGTTTATATTTTCTAAACGAAAAGAAAAATGAAAGGACTCTACGACAAAAGTTTCGAACACGACGCCTGCGGCGTGGGCCTGGTGGCCGACCTTAACAACGTCGCTTCCCATGAGGTGATCGTTTCAGGATTGTCCGTTCTCAAGAACCTGATCCATCGCGGCGCCACCGGCAACGACCCCGAGACCGGCGACGGCGCGGGGCTTTTGTTCAAACTGCCGGACGCCTTCTTCAGAAAAGAGATCCCGGGCCTTCCGCCGCTAGGCCAGTACGCCGTGGCCATGGTCTTCGAAAAGAAGGACGAAAAAGCGCTGATCGAAGAAACATTGAAAGAGAACGGTTACAGAGTCCTCTGCTGGCGCGACGTCCCCGTAAAGCCGGAGGCCATAGGCACAGTGGCGAGATCCGGCATGCCTGCCATAAAGCAGCTTTTCATAACTTTCGATCCCGTTGGCGACGGAAAGGAACTGGAGAGAAAGCTCTTCGTTTTGAGAAGAGTGCTGGAAAAGAAATGCCAAAGCACCTTCTTCTGCTCCCTTTCCTCCCGCACCATCGTTTACAAAGGGCTTTTCATCGCGACGCAATTGGAGAAATTCTATCCCGACCTCACGGACGAGGAGCTTAAGACTTCCCTGGTCCTGGTCCACCAGCGTTTCTCAACCAACACTTTCCCAAGCTGGGAACTCGCCCATCCTTTCCGGCTTCTGGCCCACAACGGCGAAATAAACACTATCAAGGGAAACCTGAACGCCATGAGATCCAGGCTTCCCTCTCTTAGTTCCCCGCTTCTGGGAGACGACCTTCAAAAAGTCCTGCCGCTCTTTTCTGAAGGCGCCTCGGACTCCTTCTGCCTCGATAACATCTTCGAGCTCCTCATCAATTCCGGCTACGATCCCGCCCACGCCATACTGATGCTCATGCCCCAGGCCTGGGGCGCGAAGTATCATATGGGGCATGACATCAGAGCCTTCTACGAATACCACTCCGCGCTGATGGAGCCCTGGGACGGACCCTCCGCCCTGGCTTTCACCGACGGCGTCACGGCCGGCGCGGCCCTGGACAGGAACGGCCTCAGGCCCGCCCGCTGGACCTTGAGGAAAGACGGCCTCTGCGTTCTGGCCTCCGAGACTGGCGTCCTGGACATCCAGCCCAAAGACGTCGCCCGCAGAGGCCATCTCAACCCCGGCTCCATAATCCTCCTCGACCTCGACGAGCACCGCATACTGGAGAACGAGGAAGTCAAGACCAAGTACGCCAGGCTAAGACCCTACCGCCGCTGGGTGGATGAAAATCACGTCCAGATCCAGGGTCTCTTCACGGAAGTCGCTCCTTCGAACGTTCCCAAAGACCTGGGTGAAAAGCAGGAATTTTTCGGTTACGACAAGGCGAACGTCATAAAAGCCCTGAAGTTCATGGGAGAAAACGGAAAGGAGCAAGTGGGCTCCATGGGCTGCACCAGCCCTCTGGCCGCGCTCTCCAAAAAGTACCATCCCCTCTTCGACCACTTCCACCAGAGCTTCGCCCAAGTCACCAATCCTCCCATCGACTCCATCAGGGAAGAACAGGTCATGTCGATCATGACCTACATAGGCAACAGCGGAAACATCCTCGTGGAAACGCCCGAGTGCGCCAAACTGATCAAGCTTAAAAGACCGATCCTTACGGAAGACGAACTGGACAGGCTCTCCGCTTACAAAGCCAAGACCTTCCCGCTTTTCTTCAAGGACGACCTTTCCGCCGCCCTGGAAAAACTCGCCGAGGAATGCCTCGCCGCCGTCAAGGAAGGCGTTAAGATCCTCATCCTCTCCGACCGGCTGAAAAACAAACAAGACAGCGAACTGCCTATCCCCTCTTTATTGGCCGCCGCCGCCGTTGACAAAGCCCTTAACGAGGCCGGTCTCAGGCCGCCCGTGGGCATCATCCTTCAGACCGCCGAGTGCTGGGACGTCCATCATTTCGCCGTATTGTTAAGCTACGGCGCCACCGCCATCGCGCCGTACTTGGCTTTCGAGACCATTGCCGACATCTTCCCGGAAGATCCTGTCAAAGCCTCCTCCAATTACGTCAAGGCAATTAGGAACGGCCTTCTGAAGATAATGGCCAAGGTCGGCATCTCGACCTTGAGAAGCTACCGCTTCGCCAAGCTTTTCGAAGCCTTAGGCCTTTCCGAAAAACTTATAAACGCTTATTTTTCCGGCACGCCTTCCAGAATAGGCGGCATCGACATAAACGATCTTGAAAAGCAGATCAAAGCGGCCCACGAAAGCAAAACGGAGATAAAGGAACGCCCCTGCTGGACCGCCAAAGCCCAGATCGCCTTAAGGGAAGCCGCCAGAGGAAACGACTACAACAAATTCCTGGAATTCTCGAAACTCATAAACAGCACGGAAGAAGGCTGCCACACCCTAAGGGATCTTCTGAGATTCAAGAAGACGAAAGCCATCCCCGTTGAGGAAGTGACGCCCGTGGAGGAGATCTTGAAGCGCTTCTACGGCGCGGCCATGTCATTGGGCTCCATCTCTCCGGAAGCCCACGAAGCCATCGCCAAAGCCTTCAACTTCATCGGCTCCATGTCGAACTGCGGCGAGGGCGGACTTGATCCCGTAAGAATAGGCAAAGACACGGACTGCGGCATCAAGCAGATCGCCTCCGGCCGTTTCGGCGTCACCACGAGCTACATAAAAAGCGCCAAGGAACTGCAGATAAAGCTCGCCCAGGGTGCGAAGCCCGGCGAAGGCGGCCAGCTCCCCGGCGAGAAAGTCAACGAGCTGATCGCGAGACTGCGCTACGCCAAGCAAGGCATGACGCTCATCTCGCCTCCTCCCCACCACGACATCTATTCCATCGAGGACCTGGCGGAACTTATCTACGACTTGAGGAACGTCGACCCCAAGACCACGATCTCGGTAAAGCTCGTTTCGGAAGCGGGCATCGGTACGATAGCCGCCGGCGCGGCCAAAGCCAAAGCCAACAAGATCCTCGTCTCCGGCTTCGACGGCGGCACAGGCGCCGCCTCCACCTCCTCCATAAGGCACGCCGGCATCCCCTGGGAATTAGGCCTCGCCGAAGTCCAGCAGACTCTCCTTAAAAACGGCCTCAGGGAAAACGTCACGCTGCAGGTGGACGGACAGATAAGGACCGCCAAAGACATCGTTGTGGGCGCCATCTTGGGCGCCGAGGAATTCTGCTTCGGCACCGCGCTCCTCATAGTCCTAGGCTGCGTTTACGACCGCCAGTGCCACTGCGGCAATTGCCCCGTGGGCATCGCCACCCAGAACGAATGCTTGAGGCAGAAATTCAGCGGCAAGGCGGAATACCTGGTCAACTACCTCAAGCTCCTAGCCAGGGAAACTAGAGAGCTCCTAGCCTCTCTCGGCCTCAGAAGCCTCAAAGACGCTGTCGGCAGGACGGACCTGCTCATAGCGGACGAAGATCTCGCCAAAGAAAGCAAGCTGGATCTTTCCAAGATCCTTTACGTCGAGGAAGCACCGAAAACAAAAGCCGCCCCCTATGTCTTCAAGAGTTACGACAGGGAAAAACTTCTGCCGCTCCTCGACTCCGTTTTCTCCGGCAAAAGCCAGAGAAAAACAGTTAGAAAAGTCACCAACAGTGACCGCGCCATCGGCGCCGGACTTTCCGGAGAACTTTGCGAACGCTACGGCGACCAGAATCTCCCCGACGACCTCCTTACCATAGAATTCAAAGGCAGCGCCGGACAGTCCTTCGGCGCCTTCCTCCTTTCCGGCCTTACCTTAGACCTTAAGGGCGCCGCCAACGACTTCCTTGGGAAAGGCCTCTCCGGCGGCATAATCACCATATCCCCCGGCGCCTCAAATTACCCCGCCGAGGAAAACTTCATCGCCGGCAACGTCATCGGCTACGGCGCCACATCTGGCAAGATCTTCATCAGGGGCCAGGTCGGCGAACGCTTCGCCATCAGGAACTCCGGAGCGCTCCTTGTAGCCGAGGGCGTGGGCGACCACGGCTGCGAATACATGACGGGCGGGAAAGTCGTCGTATTGGGTCCCACAGGCTCTAATTTCGGCGCCGGCATGACCGGCGGCGTCGCCTACGTCCTCGACCGCCAAGGCGACCTGGACCTCAAGTGCAACCTCGCCACCATCGAGCTGGCCAACGTGGAAAAAGACAGCCCCGACGAAAAGGAACTCCTGGCCATCCTCTGGGAGCACTTCGCCAGAACAGGCTCAGCCAACGCGGAAAAGATCATCAAAGACTGGAGCAACTACCGCCCCAAGTTCGTCAAGATCGAACCGGCCTCCTGAGCAACACCTTGCTTTTTTAACCGAAATTTAATACTATTTTCCCGAACCACTTAACTGGCGAATGCCTCGGCGGTGGTGTTTTTTTATGATGTCAGCACGAAATTATTATCCGGCTGCGAATACCCCCCTTGCTTTTTAAACCAGAATGTAATATCATGTTGCCGAACCACTGAAATGGCGAATGCCTCGTAGGTGGTGGTTGGCAGTTCCAATTTTAGGAACTGCCTTTTTTAATTTGGTAACAACAAGCGTGAAAAAGACAATTTTTTATTTTAAATTAAAAATTCGTCTATGGTAGTGCAGGTATATGATTTCCAAATTTGAAGTTTTACAGCTTGATAATCTTTGAACATTTTCTTTACAAATCCTATTTCAAAAATGAGCCGTAAGTCACTAAGATTGTTTTTCGGTTGACCTTCTGTATGTGTACCTATTCTTATGCGTTTTATAAGATATAAATCTCTAACGCCTTTATTCTTTATATAAGGCATAAAATAATAAAGTTTGTCCAAAGAAATTGCCAAAGGAAAACGCTTACCAGTATAGTATAGTTTTGCTGATCCGTTTAGAAATGGGGATTCAATATCTGGTTTAATCAAACATATTAGAATGTTACGCGAAACTGAATAGTGAGAAGACGGTTCTTTTACAGAACTCGATTTAATAGCAGTATTATTTTCATAAATTATATCAGGATATCTATGTAGAGTTTCCAAAAAATCTAACTGCTTATAATGATTACCTTCTATCATAGCCGAACACGTTGATGTTTTAGTATCATTTATGGGGCTCAGTAATGGTAATTGTGTTAATGATGAATTAGATTGCAAAATATGATTTTTATCAAGATAAAAGAAATTGAATTGACCTCCGCCGTGCCAATTGATATCTTTTGAAATTCCGCTCTGATCACCTTCAACCACAATATTCATTCGTTTCACAGCAATTTCTGACATTTGCTTCCCTATTTCTATACCAATATAATGACGTCCAAGTTTATGTGCAACCGCAATTGTTGTTCCGGAACCCAAATAACAATCAAGAACATAGTCATTCTCATTGCTAGCAATTTCAATTATGCGTTTAAGAAGTCCCTCCGGTTTAGGAGTTTCAAAAATATTTTCCTTGTCAGGAAACATTGATATAAGTTGCTTCTTTGCAGAATCTGACGTGCCTACCTCATCGGCTAACCAAATTGTTTCGGGTGTAAGACCAATTTTTGCATCACGTAAAAATTTCTTAACCCTTGGAGCGTTTTTTCCTTCCTTGCCAAACCATATATTACCGTTTGCGATTTCACGTTTCATACGTTTTTCGTTATATATCCAGCATCGTCCTTTGGGGGGGATATGCTTAATACCAGCAGGTGATACAACAACATAAAATTGACTTGGTACAGCATGGCCAGCTTGAACATTTGCTGTTACAGATTGCCAAGGACCCCTAGGATCGTTATCAGGATTCTTATATTTTTTGCTTATATAATTTTCATCAACTGGCAATAAATTGCGTGATTTTCTAAATGAATTTATGTTCTTTGCATAAACAAGAATATACTCATGATTGCAAGAAAATGTTGCACGATTTTCTCTGCTCTTTCGTTGCTGCCAGATAATTGTTCCGACAAAATTCATACGACCAAAAACCTTGTCAGCTTCAATCTTTAGATAAGCCATTTCCTGATCATCAATTGAAATCCAAATGCTTCCATCGTTTGACATAAGAGGTTTTAGTAAGGAAAGAACTCGATTCAAACTTTTTATCCAAAAGTGATGCTCAGTATTATCGTTGTAATAATGATATGTCTCACCGTTATTATATGGCGGATCAATATAAATACATTTAATTTGATTTTTAAAATTTGTCTGTAGTTTTTCAAGGACTTCGCAATTATCTCCCTGTATCAAAATATTCTCATAAGTGGAACTTTTGATTCCATCAATTGAAAGCAATTTGTCTCTTTGAGTTTTTTCCATCATTATGCTCCTTTACACACTATAAGCAATTCTGCTTCATTAGATGATTCAAGAAAATGCTCTGAAGAATTAAGTTTGTTGTGAGAAAAATTTCCAGCAGACACAATTTCAACATTTGGAAAATATTTTTTTGCCAATGAAACTAGTTGCTTCATTGTAACAACCCTTGGATGAACATTTTTTGTTTCATCATAAGGTGAATAAGACAAAAGAAGAGTTTTATGAGTGGTTGAAGCAATTCTGAACATTGTCTCAAAAGCTGCTAAGGCTTTGCTTTTTATACAAAACACAGATTGATGTCTATCATTTCTGTATATGCCATTGCTTATGCGAACGGAACCATTATATTTCACATTCGAAATTTCAGGTTCGTCGCCCAAAGCTATAGTTTCCAAAACATGATAAAAACGGCTATAATGATCGCGGGTATAGGGAGGATCGGCATAGATTGTACGAATATCATCAGAAAGATTTTTTAAGCAATCTATGTAATCGCATTGAATTATTTTGTGTTTGAAATTAGATCTAGGTAAAAACAAATATTTATTAAGCCAATTTTCAAAAAGATCAACAGCATCAAGTGTTTTGTCCTTTACAGCTTTGTTATAAACTAACGATTTAATCTTTCCCTTAGCATCGCGCGTTTTAATTGGTTGAGCAAAATGTTTCCCAACAGTATCAACGATATCACTGGCTGTACTAAGAAGCGCTGCTAGAAAAATATCTTTTTCTGAATCAGCAATACATTCTTTAATGGTAGATAATATTATATCTATCTGAACAGATTGCTTATAAGAAAAATAAACTCCACCGTAGTGACGAGAAATAAACGATTCACATCCTGGAATTCCAAAGGATGTCAATTTCAAAGCCGCATTTTTTTGAGCATCGGAGATGGGTGATTCATGTTGTTCCTTTAGAAAAACCTCTAGTGAGCCAAATTCAATAATTGAGGCAAGGACTTCCAAATCACATTTTTCAATTGCATCATTCTCAATTCTAATAAGTTCAGAAAATGCTCTAAAAATCAACGACTCTTGTTTAAGTCTTATACGAGTCATTAATTCGTCCACAAAAGCTTTAGAAATGTGAGGACGTTGTAATAAAGCATTGCAAATAACTTTAGAATAATACTGAACATCACAAGAGACAATTGGATAATGAGAAGAAAGTTTATACGACACACACCCAGAACCAGCAAAAAGGTCACATACTCCAGCTGATTTTGGGGTTACAAGTTTTATCTGATCATCAATGAAATTAAGAAGTCTGAGCTTACTTCCAAGATAGTTCAGCGATCTAAAGCAATAATTACAATTATTATCAGTCGTCTCTTTCATATCAAGTTTTTAGAGTATCAATTCCGGGTATATAGCATGAAGTGCCTCAACATGTACAATCGCTCTTTTTAGCTCCCTCGGCGAACTTTTGCTTTCATTATATAAATATTTCTTTATACTTGAATATCTCTTATAACCAGAAAGCAATACATGATATGCGAATGCGCGCCCGTCCAATTTAACAAAAATCGCAATTGGACGTTTTTCATTGCCGGGATATTTACGTTGTGTTTCTTTACAATTAATTTCAAAACGATAGTTCTGGCTTTTTACAGAAACGGCTTGCCTTGTCTCAACATCACCAAGAGTACCATCTTTTGAAATATTCATTAGTTCAATCGTATAATTATTTTTGCCACGTTCAGCTCCGAAAAAATTTTCAAAGATGTTTACAGGAAAATTAACTTGTTTCCACCGTGAGCCACCACCTATCTCTGCTATGAGAACTTCATTCCCAATGAGAAGCGCCTGTGTCTTCTGTGGTGTATTGGATTTAATTCCTGTTTTTTTTACTCTAATTATTCTAGGATTGAACCCTATTGGAAATTTTTGCAATGGAACTGTCTTAAATACTAGCTTTCCAATTTCAGACTTTTTTTCAATTGATTTTTCATCATATATTTCAGCACGTTCTTTGTCTGATAAAACCAGTTTGTTTTTAACCAGACTATTTATAAATTGTTGTGTAATTGGGTATAAATTTATCTCAGTTCCATCAAGAATGGATTTCCAGTATGCATAGAATTCATGATGAACTGGATTGCTTTTGATATCTTTGACAAGAAGAGAGCATTCCACATTCCTAACAAGTCCTGGAATAGTTAGGTTATTTGAACCTACTATTAGAGTAAATATATCTTCATTTTCAAACAAATAAACTTTTGGATGAAAAATATTATTGGAAGAGGTATGGTATACATATGCTTGAACATTCCATTTCAGCACTTCTTCAAGGGCTTCTTTTGATGTGCCTTTTTGGTCTATCCCCAGTATTATACGAATATCCATTCCTTCTTTCTTAGCGTTTACAATATACTTTGTAAAGGCTGACACTCCTCCGCAACTAGCAAAAGCCACAAGACAAGTGAATTTTTTGAATCTACGAGATTCAAATTGCTTTATCAATTCTTTGGCCATCGATGTGTCGGCATCGATATTGTAACCTTGTCCAATAATTGTTGTTTCCATAACAGGTACTCCTTTAGCCTAATTATACGCTTTACTAATATTTGACACAATGCCCATTATCCTTTATCGGTTGTTCTATTTCTATAAATAGATTGTTCTACATAAATAAAATAGCAAGCTAAATAAAAGCCTTGATGTTATTGTTTTTTAACTTTTTTTAATCGAATCTCCTGTACAGGATGTCTTCTATGTTACAGCCTAGCGCCCAAGCCAAATTGAGAACTGTTTGGGCAGAAGCCTTGTTCAAGTCCTTGGCTCCTGATTCGTATTGCTGAAGAGTTCTCAGATTCACTCCCGCTTTTTCGGCCAGTTTACGCTGGGAATAGCCAATCACCTTTCTTTGAAAAGCCAGTTTCTGATATCCGGGCTCTTTGCTCATCATCTCATCCAGCGCGCACACGAAGTTTTCTTCTCCCGCCTCATGGAAAGGGGTGTACATTTCCCTTATCTTGGAGGCTTTGATGAAAGAGAATATCTCTTTGAAAGAAACCCCGGTTCTCCATTGATAGTAGGCTATAACCCAGCCCACCCAGAATTCCCTTGAGTAATTGCCGTCCGATGACGGAGGCGGAAAATCTAAATTTATGCCCACAGAAGGAAGCATTTCCATAACAAGCTCCGTGCCGGAAAGGCCCGCGACGATCTTAGGTTCGCCACAAGCGAACCGTTTCGCATACTCTCCAGTTATGAAGATATCCGCAAATTCGTCTATGTCCAGGCCGCATAAATTAACGGCGTAGTCAAAAGCCTCGCCAAGGTTGAACATGGCGCCCTCAAGATACAATTCATCGTAGTGTCTCACCA
>JAFSWV010000142.1 GCA_017444325.1 bacterium
ATGCGGAAGGTGTTCAGCGCGGAGAAGAGCCAGCAGCGGCCGCTGCCTTTCTGGTTCGTGATGGCAGGCGTCTTGATGTAGTCGGAGAAGACGCGCCTGGGGGATTTGATGACGTCCCAGTTGGTCACGGCGGCGCGGGGGCCGCTCTTCGTGACGGCGTTCATCGCGAGCTTGTTCTTCGGGCATTTGGAAAAGTCTTTGGCTAGCTTGCCAAGGTATTCCTTGTTCAGTTCTTTGTTCATGTTTCTCCTTAATATGTTTGGGTTATTTATAAGCTTTTTGGTTTGAATTTAAACGGGGCTTTTAGTAGAATTACAGCAATTGAGTCGGGGCGTTTAGCTCAGTTGGTTAGAGCGCTACCCTTACAAGGTAGAAGTCACTGGTTCGAGTCCAGTAACGCCCACCATCTAAAGTTCCTCCCTCTCCTTCATCACTCTTAGCTGCTGCGCCGGATCCAGCCTGTCGAGGAACAGTATCCCGTCCAGATGATCCGTTTCGTGCTGCAGCACTACGCTTAAGACTCCGCCTTCGGATTCTATCTCAACCGGCTCGCCGGCTTCGTTGTACCCTTTGGCAAGGACGTGCGCGCTTCTTACCACTTCGCCCCAAAGCCCCGGGCAAGAAAGGCAGCCTTCATCGCCTCTGATCTCCCCGCTCAATTCCGAAAGTTCCGGATTGATCAGGACCTGCGGTTTTCTTCTCTTCGTAGTCCTCGGGTCGAAAACGATGATCCTAAGATCGCTTCCGACTTGCGGCGCCGCCAAGCCTACGCCGTTTTTGTAATACATCGTCTCGATCATGTCGGCGATGAGCTTTTTTATGGCCGGCGTTATTTTCGTGACGGGCTTGCAGATCACTCTCAGCCTTTCGTCGCCTTCGGTCAGGACTTTCAGTTTCATTTTTCCTTCCTGACGGTGGAAGTGAAGCCGTGGGCCGGAAGCTCCTCGTAGCGGGAGAACGTTTCCATCGTTCCGGACATGTTCTTAAAGCCTTCCTTGTCCGCTTTCATAACGCTCATGCGCTTGATGAAAGTGGCGGTGGAAAGACCGCTCATGAAAGCCGCCGCCGCGCCGGTCGGCAGGACGTGGCTCGGCCCGAAAGCGAAGTCGCCCATCGGCACGGGCGTCCATTTGCCAAGGAAAACAGCGCCGGCATTCTTGATCAGGGCAAGGACTTTCTCGTCGTTTTCCGTAATGATCTGCAGATGCTCGGGAGCGATGGCGTTGGATATGGCCGCGGCTTCCTTAAGGTCCTTTACGACCACGGCGTTCATATTCTCCAAGCCTTCTTTCTCGACGGCTCCCGCCAGCTCTTTTTTGTTGAGAGCGGAAACTTCGGCAAAGATCTTTTCAGCCATTTTCTTGGAAGTCGTCACGATGTAAGTCCTGCTGCCGTGATGCTCAGCCTGCGACATGATGTCGGCGGCGACGATCCTCGGCTCAGCGCTTTCATCGGCGATGATCAGGCTTTCGCTGGGGCCCGCGATAAGATCGACGTTCACGGCGCCGAAAAGCTGGCGCTTCATTTCCGTAACGGCCGCGCTGCCCGGGCCCGCTATCACATCGACTTTCGGAATGGCCCTGGTGCCTAAGCACATGGCCGCGACCAAAGAGGGGCCGTGACCGCGGTAGAGTTCCGTAACGTTCAAAATCTTGCAGGCCGCCAGGATCCCGGGATTGACCTTTCCCTCGCTGTTGCAAGGCGTAGCCAGACAGATGCTTTTGACGCCCGCGACCTGGGCCGGGATGACGCTCATCAAAACGCTGGAGACAAGAGGCGCGGTGCCGGCGGGAACATAGACGCCCGCTCTATCGACCGGACGGTAAACTTCGCCGAATTCTCCGCCGAAGGGGCCCTTGGTTTTCCAGGGCGAGCGCAGCTGCTTCTCATGGAAGGCGCGGATGCTCTCGGCGGAACTGAGAATAGCCTTCTCAAGGTCGGGCGGGCATTTCGCGTTCTCTATCTCCCTCTTGCTGACTTTCAGCTTGCTGGGACTCAGTTCGCATTTGTCGAACTGGGCGGTGTATTCGCAGATCGCCGCGTCGCCTTCCTTTATCACGCTCTTTATGATCGAGCTTACGATCTCTTTCAATTTTTGGGAAGGCCTGCTGCCTTTGCGCTCTTTAAGGAGCTCTTCCAGGGCCTCTTTAGTCTCTATGATCTTCATGAATTTAAATGGAAAATTATTTTCATCATTATATCAAAAGGCGCTTCTACCTACGCTTCGCTTTCTCAAAGGAAAGCTCCGCTTCCTTTTTGACAGCCTTCTCTTTCAGGGCCGCGCTCTTGTCGTAACTGTGCTTGCCTTCGCAAAGCCCGAGTTCGACTTTCACTTTGCCTCTCTTCAGGTAGAGTTTCAGGGGAATAAGCGTCAGGCCTTTCCGCTCGATCTTCTGGCTTAAGCGAATGATCTCGTTACGGTGCATAAGGAGCTTTCTGTTCCTCTCCGGATCGTGGTTGAAGCGGTTGCCCTTGTCGTACTCGTTGATGCGTGAGCCTATCATCACAAGCTCTCCCTTAACGGGCTTGCAGTAAGCTTCCTGGATGCTCCCCTGCCTTTCCCTCAAGGCTTTCACTTCCGTTCCCACGAGCGCCAGCCCGGCTTCGTAAGTTTCTATGATGTGGTAGTCGTAGTGCGCCTTGCGGTTCTGGACCAACACTGGCGAGGCATTCTTTTCTTCTTTCTTAGCCATTTTCGCCCCGCTTCCTGGTTTCCAAAAATTCCGCAGCGAATTCTTTGAATCTATCCTCAAAGATCGCTTCGCGCATCTTTCGCATCAAGCCGAGATAGAAATAGAGATTGTGCACGGTAAGGTAATAGCCAGCCAGCGATTCGCCGACGTTGAAGAGATGCCTCAAGTACGCTCTCGAATAGCGCTGGCAGACGGGGCATGAGCACCCCTCTTCCAGGGGCTTTTCGTCCAGGGCGTAGCGCCCGGCTTTCACCGGCACGTTGCCGTAAGTCGTAAAGGCCGTGCCGTTCCTGGCGTTCCTGGTCGGCATCACGCAGTCGAACATATCTATGCCCGCCATCACGCAGTTCACAAGATCTTCCGGCGTTCCCACGCCCATCAGGTAGCGCGGCTTGTCAATTGGCATATGTCCGCCGCACAAAAAAGAGCAGACGCGGTACATTTCCTCCGGCGGTTCTCCGACCGCCAATCCTCCGATGGCCAGGCCCGGCAGATCGTACTCCATGATCCCTTCCAGACAGCGCCGCCTTTCGTCGTCAAGAACTCCGCCCTGCACGATGCCGAACAAGAGCTGGCGGGGAAAATCTCCGCCCTCTTTCTCATTGAATTCCTTGTTCGACTCATAGCATATCTTCAGCCAGCGCAGCGTTCTGTTGACGGCCTTCTCTATATCCTTTCTCTCCGACAAAGCCGGCGGGCATTCGTCGAACGCCATGGCGATGTCGGATCCCAGGACTTGCTGCATCTGCATTGATTCCTTAGGACCCAAAGACATCTTCTGTCCGTCGATGTGGCTCTTGAAGGCCACGCCTTCCTCGCTTATGTCGCGCAAACTGGCCAGGCTGTAAACCTGAAACCCGCCGCTGTCGGTAAGGATCGATCTGTCCCAGGACATGAACTTGTGCAGGCCGCCAAGCTGCGCCATCGCCTCGATCCCCGGCCGCGTCATCAGATGATACGTGTTGCCAAGGATGATGTCGGCGCCCAAAGATTCCAGGACGGAATTCGGAATGGCTTTGACAGCCGCCCTCGTTCCGACCGGCATGAAGCGTGGAGTCGTGAACGTCCCGTGGGCCGTTCTGACGATCCCCGCCCTGGCGCCGCATTGCGCGTCCTTATGTTCCAACTTATAAATCATATTTTTATTATACAAAATCCCCAACTGACCAACAGCTTATCCCCTGTTTTCTCCGACCTTTTTCAACACTTATCCCGACCTTTTCAACAAGTTGTTCACAACCTGTCTTCAGATCCTTCTGCTGAACTGCAGGAGATACAGGTCGTAGTAGGCGCCCTTCTTGGCCATCAGTTCGGCGTGGCTGCCTCTTTCTATGATCTTGCCGTTGTCAAGAACGAAGATCTCATCGACTTTGTGGATGGTGGAGAGACGGTGGGCTACGATCATGGATGTGCGGCCGATCATAAGTTTGTCGATGGCGTCCTGAATAAGATGCTCGGTGGCCGGATCGACGTTGCTGGTCGCTTCGTCGAGGATCAATATCCTCGGGTCGTGGGCCAGAGCGCGGGCGAAGCAGAGCAGCTGTTTTTCGCCGGCGGAGAGCGTCGCTCCGCGTTCCGCCATCACTTCGTCGTAGCCGTGCGGCAGTTTTTCGATGAACTGGTTGGCGCAGACCGTCTCGGCGGCTTTGATGGCTTTTTCCCTGGTAATGGAAGGATCGCCCAGGGCGATGTTCTCATAGATGGAGCGGCTGAAGACAAAAGTGCCCTGCAAAACGATGGAGATGTGCTTTCTCAATTCCTCGTTTGACCAATCCTTGACGTCCACGCCGTCCAGGAGGACTCTGCCCTTGTTGGCGTCGTAGAAGCGGCAGACCAAATTTATGAGCGAAGACTTGCCGGCGCCGGTCGGGCCTACGATAGCGATGCTCTTGCCAGGCTCGATCTTGAAGGAGACGTCTTTCAGGACCTGCTCCCCTTCGATGTAAGAGAAGTCCACGTTCTGGAATTCCACTTCGCCTTTCGGGTCAGCGACGATCACGGGATCTTCCGGCTGGGCCACTTCGTTCTTGGTGTCGAGGAGCGTGAAGATGCGCTCCGAAGCCGCCAGGCTGCTCTGCAGCTGCGTGATCTGGTTCGATATCTGCATCAAGGGATTGCAGAGGTGGCCGAAGTATGTGATGAAGGCCATAAGGGAGCCCAGCGTCAGATCGCCGTCCAGAACGCAGATGCCGCCGTATAAAATGATGAGCGCCGTGCCGAAATGCCTGATGAGGTCGAGGATCGGACCGAAGACGCCCATATAGATGACGTTCTTGAAGCCGGCCTTGTAGTAAGAAGCGTTCACTTCCGCGAACTCTTCCCTTCTGCGCTTCTGCTGGTTGAAAGACTGGATCATCTTGATGCCGGAGAATTCCTCCGTCAAAACGCCGTTGATCTTTGCCAGGATCCTTCTGAGTTCGCGGTGCACTTTTCTCACCACGATGCGGAAGATGATCGTGATGACGACGCAGAAAGGCAAAACCGTAAGCGAGACCAGCGTCAGCTTCCAGTTGATGTACAGAACGATGATAAGGGAGCCGATGAACATGCCGGCCGAAGCCAGCATCTGGACAGCGACGGTCGAGAGCATGGAGTTGATGGCCTCGATGTCGTTCGTCACCCTGGTCACGAGCTTGCCAATGGGCGTCTTATTGTAAAGCGAGACGGAAAGACTCTGCAGATGCTTGAAGAGCGCCATTCTTAAAGCGTACATCGTGCGCTGACTGGCTATCTCAAGGGTTAGGCGGTGGAAGTAGTCGGCGATAGCGTGGAGGGCCAGGACGATCAGGAAGAGGCAGAACATCCTCTTCAAGCCCGTAATGTCCGTGCCCCTGATCTTCGTCAGGAGCGTAGGATCGATGTCCGCGAACTCTTTGTCGGGGACGAACCAGTTCTCGCCGTAAACGAAGCCGTGGGTCCCGTCGAAACTTTCCTTCTTGAAGATGTAGTGGTTCTCGCCCTTGTCCTTTATGGAATCGCTGATGTCCTTGTTCTTCTCAAGGAAGCTCGTCGGCACCGCGACCGTGTCGGCGCCGGCGGGAATAGCAACTTCATTAAGCTTGGGATATTTCTCCAAAGCTTCGTGTTCAGAAGGTATGAAGGTGTAGAGAGGAACGAGATAGTTGTCTATGCTCTTCCTGTAAATGTTCGGCGTGA
>JAFSWV010000143.1 GCA_017444325.1 bacterium
AATTTTATAAAATATAAAAGTTGGATTATAGTGTGTTCACAACGGTTGGGGATCGCGTTCTCGGCCGTAAAAATTTACGTTCAAAAAAACAACCAAGGGTAAAATCATGAAAAATCTTTCTATCCTCATTCTGCTTCTTTTCGCCTCCACGCTTTTCGCTGGCGAATTCAAAGGCAACACCAGCATCACAATCGGCGGCGAATGCCCGGAAAGCATGGTCAGCATGCTTGAAGACGGCAGCGAGCTCTGCTTCCTCAAGGATGGACCGGGGTATGTTGTTCCTCCCATGAAGTTCACAAAGTCAAAAAAGACCTGGGAATACAAGGATTCCGCGACCAAGGCCAGCTACACTCCCAAGAACAAAAAATTCTCCCTGAAGATCAAGAACATGCCCACGCTGTGGCCTGAGACCGGCAACGAGGAAGAATCGATCTCCATGGAACCCAGTCAGTATTCCTTCAGCATGAGTGGCACGCTGCCCTACGACATCGAGTCCGAGCTGGAAGAGGGAGCCTCGGTCGGCGTGACTGACGTTGGCGGAGACTACACGCTTTTCGGCGAGTCCTGGAAAATGAACACCAAGGGCGCCAACCTTATACTGAACGGCAATACGACGGAACGCAAACTTACCGGCAAGATCAACAAGAAGACAAGGAAAGCCAAATTCTCCGTGAAAGTCAGCGGCCATTGGATGATGCCCATGACTTTTATGCCGAAGCACTAAGATCATAAGGGAAATTACTATGAAAAAATCATTTGCTCTCGCTCTGTTTACAATTCTCCTGGCGGGCGTCTGCTCCGCCAAACTGCTTATCTTCGAAGGCTCCACGACCATAAAGCTCAGCGGACAGCTGGAAGAAGGTATGGTGCAACTCATCGCCGACGGAGAACCGCTTCACCTTTTTAAAGACGGCGAAAACGGCTACTTTACCTGCCCGATTTTCTTGGAACAGCAGAAAAATGGCAGCTGGGGTACGAAAAATCCGGAAATAAAGGCTTCTTTCAAACCGAAAAATCAGAAATACACCTATTCCGACAAGCTGCCTTTTTTTGTTGTCTTCGCCGTTAGAGTACCTGATTCGGAGGACGTGGAAATTGCCGTCCCGATGAAAGGAGGCTTCAAATGCTCGGGCACTCTCTACGACATAAGCGAAGATGATCTTCAAAATTATTATTCTATCGCTCTGAACGACGGGCAAAGCGGGGAAGACCTCTGCGGTTGGACATATCCCATGGAAGCGAAAGGCAAAAATTTCGTTTACTCGAAGAAAGAGGAAGGCGCCTCCGTTAAGATCACGCTGAACTCCAAGGGCAAGATCACCGCTTCTTTGAAACTCAGCGAAGGTTACGCTTGGCCCCAGGTCAATCGCGAAAGCGAATAAAGGTCAAAAATGAAAAAAACGCTTTTCTTATTAGCTTTCGCGGCGCTTCTTGCTCTTGATTGCTCCGCCGACACTTTCGGCAGCGAGTTCAAGGGGACCACATCCATAAAGCTTACGGGAACTTTTTCCGCGGAGACCATCAAGGAACTCGACGGCGACGATAGGGGCAGGTACTCTTTCATAGTTTTCAAGTATTACGGTACCGTATCCAGGAACGCCTACGTGAACGTGCCTTTCAAATCTTTCGATTTCGGGAAAAAAGACAATCTCTTTGACATTTCCTGGAAAGAAAAGAACGGGAAGCTGAAATTCAACGAGATCAGCACCTATCCCTTAAAATTGGCCATAAGGGACTGCGCTACTAAGGATCTGGAGAGCAAGCTGGTGGAATGCGTCAACTGCTACTCCTCCTCCATAAAATGCTCCGGCACCTTCAAGAATGTCGACATCTCTAAATTCGACGAGGGCTACGGCCTCCAGCTTCTGGATCATAGCTACCCGAGCGACTACCTTTTCGAGGCTGACTACTTCCTCGAGAAGAAAGGCAAGAATTTCGTGAGCAAATTCAAGGAAGCGGGCGTCTCCCACAACGTCAAGATCACTTCCAAAGGCAAAGTGACCTACACAATGAAGTGCGACGAGAACTACATCCACCCTGAATTCATGAAACTTGGCGAATAAGGGTAGAGATGAAGTCGTACTTGTTTATCAGCCCCTCTGACCTTTTCGGAAGCCTGCCATTAAAAGGCTCCGCAACTTCTTTCCTCAAGCCCGGCGACCTGCGTTTGGGCATCGACGACGACACCCATATCTGGGAACTGGAACTGCCTTTGACCGCTCTGCCTGAGGACGAGAGCTGGGCGGAACTTACCCTGGCTCTGGAGCAGAGCCTGAGGAAGATGCTCGACAATCTTCCCGAGGAGGGCCGGCCAAAAATTTTGTTAATTCCCCTTTATGAGAAGGGGAGTGCCCCCTCGCCCCTGGAGTTTTTCCGGGTGCACTTCAAGGAGATCTTAAATTACGCTTTCGCCATGTGCGGGCATAAGGCGGCGCTGATAGAGCAGCACCACGTCTTGGAAGACGGCGGTAACATTCTTTTGGAAGTGGATGGCGAACTGACGGCCAATGAGGCCGTGGGGGCGAATGTGGACGCGAAGCTGACGGAGCTGCTGGGCGTCTGTTTGGGCTTCGCGGGCAAGGTGAAGATCGTGCCGGGCGACTTCAGCAGCGAGCACGACCAGGAGAAGGAAAAGGAAGAGGCGGAGCGCGCCGCGAAAATTGCCAAGCAGAAAGCGGAGGCCGAAAAGATCGTTTACGGCGACGGCGCCATTCCATCCAAGTTCACGGTGACGGCGATGCGCGACCTTTACGGCAGGGAGGGCGGCAGACAGAAAGTCCTCGTGGAAGGGAAAGTTTTCTCCTACGCCAACGAGGAGAGTGAGCGTCGGCCCAACACCGCCTTCCTTTCCGACGGTGAGAACGCGGTTGCCGTCAAGATCTTCAAGATGCCGAAGTGGGGGAGCCAGGAAAAGATACCCGTCGGCGACATAAAGGAAGGGGAGTGGCTGAAGGTTTTGGGAACGCTGGACCTCGACCAGAGGAGCGGCGAGCTTTTCCTGAGGGCTGAGACCATCCTGAGGTCGGACGATCCCACGCCGCCGGAAACAAGCGCCGAGCACCGCGTGGAGCTGCACGCTCACACGAAGATGAGCTCCATGGACGCGCTGACGGAAGTGAACGATCTTATCGCCCGGGCGAAATTCTGGGGGCACCCGGCCGTGGGCGTTACCGACCACGGCAACGTGCACATCTACCCGGACGCCTACAAGCAGGCCAAGAAACTGGGCATCAGGCTTCTCTTCGGCGTGGAGGGATATCTTGTCAACATTCCTTCCGAGGAGCTGAAGAAGCGCCTCGAGAGCAAGAATTCCGGAGGGCTCAGCAAGCAGGACGCCTCCGACATCAAGGCCAACACCTACCACATCATCCTCTACGCGAAGAACCGCAAGGGATTGCACAACATTTACGATCTCGTGTCGGTTTCCCACACGGAATATTTCTACTCCCATCCGCTTATCCCGAGGGATATCCTCGAGCAGTACAGGGAAGGCTTGGTCATAGGCGGCGCCTGCGTGGCGGGCGAGCTTTTCAACCTTGTGCTGAAGGAAGATGCCGAGCAGATCTCCTCAGAGGAGTTCGACAAGCGTTTCTCCGAGGCGCAGAAACTTTACGATTACTTCGAGATCCAGCCGCTGGGAAACAACGTCTTTTTGAAAAGCAAGGTGGAGTATCCTAAGCTCAGGACCAACGACGACCTCATCAGGCTGAACAAAAAAATCGTCGAGCTTGGCGAGAAGTTCGGGAAACCGGTCTGCGCCACCTGCGACGTGCATATCCTCGAAGAAAAGGACGCGCTGGCCAGGAAGATATTGCAGGTCGGCCAGGGCTACGACGACGAGACCGAGGCGCCCTTGTATTTCCGCTCCACCGACAAGATGCTGGAGGAATTCAGTTATCTGGGCGAGGAGAAAGCCAAAGAGATCGTCATCACGAACACGAAAAAGATCGCGGAATCATTGGAGGATCTCCAGCCTATTCCCGACGGCTTCCATCCGCCGAAAGTGGAGAACGCGGAGCAAAGGCTGCGCGACCTCTGCTACGGTAAGCTGCACGCGGTCTACGGAGAGAATCCCCACAAGATCCCGCTGATGCGATTGGAGCGCGAGATCGGCTCCATCATCGAGAACCATTACGCCGACCTTTACATGCTGGCCCAGATGCTGGTGCAGAAATCTTTGTCCGACGGTTATATCGTGGGATCCAGAGGCAGCGTGGGTTCTAGCTTTGTGGCTTTTTTGAGCGGTATCACGGAAGTGAACAGCCTGCCGGCCCACTACGTCTGCCCGAAGTGTCACAAGACGGAATTCGTGGGCTACGACGACGAGGGCGAGCTCAGGCCGCAGCCTTTAGACGGCATAACGCAGAAGATCGGCATCGACCTGCCGCCGAGGAAGTGTCCCGTTTGCGGCGAAACGATGCAGCGCTTCGGCTTCGACATTCCTTTCGAGACCTTCGTAGGCTACAAGGGCGACAAGACTCCGGATATCGACCTTAACTTCGCCGGCGAATATCAGTCGAACGCTCACCGTTACACGGAAAAACTTTTCGGCATAGAAAACGTTTACCGCGCCGGCACCATCGCTACATTGCAGAGCAAGACGGCCTACGGTTTCGTCATGAAATACCTGGACGAGACCGGTACGAAGATGCCCGCCGCCATGAAGGAATACATCATATTCCAACTGGTGGGCGTGAAGAGGACCACCGGCCAGCATCCCGGCGGCATGATCATTCTGCCCAAGGGCGAACTCATTACTGACTTCTGTCCTGTGCAGTACCCCGCCGACAGGAAGGACGCGCAGAACAAGATCACGCACTTCGATTACCACAAGATGGAATCGCAGCTTCTGAAGCTGGACATTCTTGGACACGATGTGCCGACGCAAATAAAACTTCTCTCCGATTATCTCGGTTTCGACGTGACGAAGCTGGAACTGAACGACCAGCCGATGCTGAGCCTCTTCACCAGCGTCGAGGCGCTGAAGGTCAAGCCCGAGGACATCGACAGCAACACGGGAACACTGGGTATTCCGGAATTCGGCACGAACTTTGTCCGCGGCATGCTTATGGACGCCAAGCCGAAAAACATCGAGGATCTCATCAGGATATCCGGCCTTTCCCACGGCACGAACGTCTGGCTCGACAACGCTCAGGCGCTCATCACCAACCTGAAGCTGACGCTTAGCGACGTCATCTGCACCAGAGACGACATCATGCTCTATCTCAAGGGGCAGGGCATGGAGCCCTTCCACGCTTTCAAGATCATGGAGAGCGTCAGAAAGGGCAAAGGCCTTAAGCCCGAGGACGAGGAAGCCATGGGGAAAGTCAAAGTCCCGGACTGGTACGTTGATTCCTGCAAGAAGATCAAATACATGTTCCCGAAGGCTCACGCCGTGGCTTACGTTTTGAACGCCGCCAGGATCGCCTACTGCAAGGTCCATTATCCTCTGGCTTTCTACGCCACATATTTCTCCATCAAGCGCGACCACTTGAACAGCACGCTGGTCTCCAGAGGACTGAAGGCTGTGCGGCAGGAGCTGTACGCTTTGAGGAACAAGGGCAAGGACGCCACCGCCAACGACCAGGCTTCCATAGAAATCCTCGAACTGGCGCAGGAAATGTACGCCCGCGGTTTCGAGATGCTGCCCTTGGACATCTACAAGTCTCATCCGACGAAGTGCCTGATCGTGGACGGCAAGATCCTGCCTCCTCTCAACTCCATCCCCGGGCTTTCTGAAGCGGTGGCCGCTTCCATCGTAAAAGCCAGGGAGGAAGTCGGCACCTTCAGCAACAGGGAAGAGTTCCAGCGCCTGGTCGGCTGCAACAGCACGCTTTTGGCGGCCATGAGCGCCGACGGGCTCTTGGGCGACATGCCCGAGAGCAGCCAGACGGACTTCTTCTCCATGTTCTCCGGCGGCGAAACGAAGAAAGTCGAGGAAAAGGCGCCGGAAGCCAAGGACGAGAAAGAAATTTATCTTAAGCCCAACGTGCTCACTCCCACCAGAAAAGAACCTCCCGCTGAAGTGAAGCCGGAAGCGAAAGAAACTCAAGTCACAGAAAACAGGGAAGACGCTGCCATTAGCGATCAGAATTCCCAGCTCTCGCTTTTTTAAGGAAAGGCTATGAATAATTTTTCCCTCATCAGAAACGCCGCGCTAAACCTGACGGCGCTCTTTTGTCTTTTTGCGCAAACGCTTTTCGCGCTGCCCGAAAACTGCGAGACGACGCCGCTCTGGCCGGAAGGGAAGACGCCCGACCTTCAGGAGCACCAGGTGAAGGGTGAGACGCCGCGCCTGGAGTGGTACGCCGCGCCTGAAAAGCCGAACCCCGCCAAGGGCTGCCTTATCCTTATCTCCGGCGGCGCCTACGAATGCCGCTGCGACATGCCCTGGATCGACGCTATTGCGCAGCGCATGACGGAACTGGGCTTCCAGTGCGTTAACCTCGCTTACCGCGTGCCGAGGCCGAAGGATCTTCCCATCTACCAGACGGCCTGGGAGGACGGCCAGCGCGCCGTCAGGATCGTAAGGAGCGAAGCGGAAAAGAGGGGATACTCCCCTGAGAACATCGGCGCCCTGGGTTTTTCCGCCGGCTCGCACCTGACGGTCATGCTCGCCGTCAGTAGCCAGACTCCCGCCTACGAACCCATAGACGAACTTGACCAAACGCCCTGCCACATCAACTGGGCCATACCCATATATACGGCCTACGCGCTCTCAGACGGCCTAGAAGGGCCGAATGCCAGGGACGGCAACTCCATAGACGTCCAGCTGACGAAAGCCTTCAAATTCGACTCCAAGAGCTGTCCTATGTGCCTTTTCCACGGCGGCACGGACTTATATTCCCCCAACGGCTCCACCGAGATCTACCGCGCCCTGAGAAAACTCAAAGTCCCCGCGGAACTCCACATCTTCGCCGACCGCAGCCACGGCTTCATGGGCAAGTGGGGGATCAAGGCCTGCGAAGGCGCCCCCTACGACACCTGGTTTGAGCGGGCGGAGGAATTCCTGCGCCAGATGAATTTCGACGGCGGGCTGGGCGACGAGGTCGAGCTTATGCAGCGCTTCGCCAGCGACGACGCCAGGGGCGAATACATAAAGGAAGAGATCTGGCCGGAGGGCGCCATGCCTGACGTCCAGACGAACCAGACCGTGAGACCCTACATCGAATGGCACTTCCCCAAGGAGAGAAAGACCAAGTCCATCCAGATCGTCTATTCCGGCGGCGGCTATTACGGCAACGATCCCGACGGCTTCGAGGCTGCCCCTGTCAGACGCTACCTCAACGAAAAGGGCATGACGGTCGTCACCCTGAAGCACCGCGAACCCAGGCCGCTCGCGCCCCTGGCCAAACACATTTCCGCCTGGCAGGATCTGCAGCGCACGGTAAGGATCGTCAGGAAAAAAGCTCCGGAATACGGTCTCGACCCCAACATGATCGGCGTCATGGGCTGTTCCGCCGGCGGACACCTGACTTTGATGGGCTGCCTCAACTCCCTTTCCCACGCTTACTGGCCCATCGACGAAATTGACAACTATTCCTGCAGCGTGCAGTGGGGCGTGGCGATTTACCCGGCTTATTGCGTCAGCGACCAGATCGACAGGAACAACAACGGCGACGGCAACGGCGACGACGTCAGGATCGTCAAAGAATTCGCCTTCGACCGCGCCACGCCTCCCGTACTTTTCCTGCACGGCGACTCCGACGGCTGGAGTTCCATGAACTCCGTGAAAGTCTGGGAACAGATGCGCCGCATGGGCGTTCAGTCGGAACTGCACACTTTCGCCACGAGGGGCCATTGCTTCCAATACAAGGCGTCCCCCGGCACCGGCAGCTACAATTTTATGGACCGCATCTGGGAATTCATGAACCAGAAAGGCTTTAACAAATAAGGAGAAACACATGAAGAAACTTTGCCTCGCACTTTGTCTTTTCGCCGCGCTGGGCGCCCTGGCCGAAACCAACATCTGGCTCGATTCCATGCCGCTCGATCATATCAAGCAGAATTGGAAAAGCGCCGCCAGAAACCGCAGCGTGGACGGCAATCCGCTTAAAATTAACGGCAAAGTTTACGAAAGGGGCGTCGGCTCCCATTCCCCCGGCGAGGCCCTCTACAAACTGGACGGCAAGACCGTCGCCTTCGGTGCGGTGGTAGGCATCGACGACGAAGCCGAGGAAGGCGCTTCCGTTGTCTTCAGGGTTTACGCCGACGACAAACTGGTGGCGGAATCTCCGCAGCTTGGCGACAAATTCAAAAACAGGGGGCCGGCGGTCTTGAAAGCCGACCTCAAGGGCGCGAAAAAAGTGGAGCTGGAGATCGACAAGATCGACGGCGAGGAATGCGATCACGCCGACTGGTGCAAGGCGGTTTTCGTGGCGGAGGACGGAGCTGTGATAGAGCCCATGGTGAAGACCTCCGAGCAGCTCGGCATCCTAAGCCCCAAGGTTCCGAAAACGCCGCGCATCAACGGCCCGAAAGTTTTCGGCGTGGGACCGAATCATCCCATCATCTACCGCCTGCCCGTTTCCGGCGAGCGCCCCATGGAATTTTCCGCTGAGAATCTTCCCGAAGGCACAAGCTTCGACGCCAAGACAGGCATCCTCACCGGCAGCATCAAAACAGCCGGCGACTACGTCGTAACCTTCAAAGCCAAGAACGCCCTGGGCGAAACGAAAAGAGATCTTAAGATCACGGTAGGGGACAAGATCGCTCTGACTCCTCCCATGGGCTGGAACAGCTGGAACTGCTTCGCCGGCAAAGTCTCCCAAAAGGATATCGAAAAGGCCGCGGAAGCCATGGTAAAATCCGGCCTGGCGGACCACGGCTGGAACTATATCAACATTGACGACTTCTGGCAGAACCGCCCCAGGGAAAAACACGACGACACCCTGATGGGCCCGGAAAGAATGCCCGACGGCACCATCGCCACCAACAAGCGTTTCCCAGACATGAAGGGCCTGGCGGACTACGTCCACTCTTTAGGTCTGCGCATCGGACTTTACTCCTCGCCCGGACCCGAGACCTGCGGCTGCTGCGTCGGCAGCTGGGAGCACGAAGAGCAGGACGCCAAGACCTACGCCGACTGGGGCTACGATTATCTGAAGTACGACTGGTGCTCCTATTCCAGAGTCGCCACCGGTCAGGGCAAGGAATACTGGACCAAGCCTTACACCCAGATGGGCAAAGCCCTGAAAGCCCAGAACCGCGACATCCTCTTTTCCCTCTGCCAGTACGGCTGGGGCGACGTCTCCACCTGGGGCAACGAAGTCCAGGGCAGCTGCTGGCGCACCACCGGCGACATTCACGACACTTATGACAGCATGTTCGAGATCCTGGAAAAGCAGGTCCCTCTGTGGATCTACGGAGGCCCCGACTCCTGGAACGACCCCGACATGCTGATCGTCGGCAAAGTCGGCTGGGGCGACCTCCATCCCACCAGGCTGACTCAGAACGAGCAGTACACCCACATGTCCATGTGGGCCATCCTCTGCTCTCCTTTGCTCATCGGCTGCGACCTCACAGACCTTGACGAATTCACCCTCTCCCTTCTTACCAACGACGAAGTCATCGAAGTGAACCAGGACGAACTGGGCGCTCAGGCCGCCAGGATCAAGGAAGACGATGTGAGCGAGATCTGGGCCAAGCCCATGTCCGACGGCTCCATCGTCATGGCCTTCTTCAACAAATCCAAGCGACCGCCAAAGACCACCATCGTCGCCGACATGAAGAGCCTCGGCCTGGAAGGCCATTGGCTCGCCAGGGACCTCTGGCGCCAGCAGGACATCGGCATCTTCTCTAAGACCTACTCCTGCGAAGTTCCCAGCCACGCCACCCAGCTCGTAAGATTCTTCCCCAAGCCGGACGGCAAACTAGTTGAAGGCCTCACCGACATCAGGAACGTCAAGCCGGCTCCCAAAAGCGAAGAGGAAGCCGAGATCCAATGCCCCGACTGCCCGAAAAACAAAAAGGAATAAATTATGAAGCAAGCATTATTATTTTTCCTATCCATCGTTTTAGCCTTCCAAGCCTCGGCCGAGATCAAGCTCGGCACGCCCTTCAAGGACCACGCTATTCTCCAGCGCGAAATGCCCGTCACCATCTGGGGCACCGCCAACGTGAAGGAACGCCTTGAAATAACTTTTGGCGAACAGATAGCCAAAGCCGAAGCCGACTACGATGGCAACTGGAAAGCCACCCTTTCTCCCATGCACGCATCCAAAGAGTCGAGGACGCTGCTTGTCAGATCCTTCGATTCCGATGAAAAAAAAGAAGCGAACGACATTCTCGTCGGCGAAGTCTGGCTGGCATCCGGACAGAGCAACATGGAGTGCCCCCTGTGGGACGACGGCGTGCGCTACCGCGACGCATACGGCAAGATGATGCTCACCGTTACTCGCAACAACTACATCCGCTTCATCAAGCCCCGCAGGGCCTGGAACGTCCAACCCCAAAAAGATATCAACTGCCAGTGGCGTCCTTTCACCGGGGAAGCCATCACGGAGTGCCAAGACCAGAGCCCCGACAAGAAGACCATCTCCGCCATCGCTTTCTACTACGCCCTTCAGCTCTACGCCAGCCTGGAAATACCCATCGGCATAATAGACGCCAGCTGGGGCGGCACCAACATCGACGCCTGGACGCCGAGATCCGGTTACGAGAATCACCCGACACTCAAAGCCTTCGCCGAATATCCCGTCACCAACAAGTGGGACGGCTCCATGGCCATGGGCGCCATAACCTGGTTCCACGAGCAGCCCACCGTCCTCTGGAACGCCATGGTCAATCCCTTCACTCCCTACGCAACCAGGGGTATGATCTGGTACCAGGGTTGCCAGAACAGCTTCGAACACGAGATCTACGCCGACAAGATGCAGGCTCTCTACGACGGCTGGAAGAAGGAATTCCAGAATCCCAACCTCAAGATCTACTTCGTGGAACTCGCCCCCTTCAACGACCAGTACTACAGGCTTCGCCTCGCCCAGCACAAATTCGCCCGGGACGAAAAGAACGCCGGGTTCGTCTGCACCGCTGACATCGGCAACTTCTACGACGTCCATCACAACAAAAAAGAGATCGACTCCAGAAGACTGGCTCTCCACGCCCTAAGGAACGACTACGGCCGCTCGGACATCACCTGCGACAGCCCGAAGCTCACCGGCTACACCATAGAAGGCGACAAATTCATCCTCAGTTTCGACAACCACAACTGGTATTATTACAACGACGACCGCTCCGAACCGAAAGGCTTCGAGATCGCCGGCCCGGACAATGAATTCCACCCCGCCCAAGTACTGAACGAAACCTACGACGACAGCCACTTAAGGGGAACTCAGCTAATAGTCTCCTCTCCGGAAGTAAAAGAACCCAAGAGTCTCCGCTACCTGGCCCAGCCACCCTACGAAGGCTCCATCTTCTCCGAAGACTCCAACCTCCCGCTTCCCCCCTTCGAGATCATCAACGAAACGAATTAAAAAATAGACCGAGCCGCAAGGAAATCTGCAATGAAACTTTCGATCCGCTTTTTCAACGACTGCGAGGTGCGCG
>JAFSWV010000144.1 GCA_017444325.1 bacterium
GTACAAAAAACGGCTCTCTATTCCAAATCAATCCCTCTTTAGGATCTCGTCGGCCAGGACATTCTTATCATCGTACTTCGTAACATCATACCACTCGGCTTCGATGTTGTTCCTGAACCAGGTCAGCTGATGTTTGGCAAAGCGGCGCGTGTTGCGCCTTATTAGTTCGACCGCCCTGTCCAGGTCATACTCCCCTTTGTAATAGGCGATCAGCTCCTTGTAACCTATGGCCTGGCTGGCCGTCAGGTTCTTTTCCAAACCTTCCGCCATAAGCTTTTTCACTTCCTTGGCTAAGCCCAATTCCATCATGATATCGACTCTTCTCTCTATCCTTTTGTAGAGCAGGTCGCGCGGCATAGTGAGCCCCACCAAGCGGTAATTCTCCTGCGGCGCCTTTTTCTCCCACTGATTAGTCTGCTCGCTGAAAGATTTGCCCGTCAGTTTCGAAACTTCTATGGCCCTTATCACCCTCAGGGTGTCGTTTGGATGAAGCCTCTCCGCGCTGACAGGATCCAGCGGCTTCAAAACTTCGTCGCGAAGATATTCCGGCCCTTTTTCCGCGAGAATTGCGCGCAATTTTTCCCTAAGCGATTCATCCGCCCCGGGCCCGTCGAACAAACCGAAGACCAGGCCCTTTACATACATGGCGGTCCCGCCCACCAGAAGCGGGCGCTTCCCTCTTCCTATGATTTCCGCTTCCTTCTCCTTCACGAGTTTGAGGTACGAGCCCATATCGGAGCTTTCCGCCAGCGAGTTCGTGTCTATAAGGTGATGCGGCACGGCCGCGCGCTCTTCCATAGTCGCTTTCGCGGTCCCGATGTCCATGCCCACATAGATCTGCATAGAGTCCATGGAAATGATCTCGCCATGGCACTTTTGCGCCAAAAGAATGGCGAGGTCAGTTTTTCCCACTGCGGTGGGACCGATCAGGACCAAAGGAAGCGGCATATCATTTCGCTTCGAAAGAAAGGATATCCTCTCCCTCGTCGGGATAAGTTTCGCCGATCATGCTGCTCGGCAGATCGAAGACCAAAAGGCTCTGAGCCTGTCCGGGGGCGGGAATATCCCTAACCGTAAGAACGCCCAGAATGTGCTCCTTGAATTCCGGCCTCAGTTTAAGATAATAAAAAGCATCAAATTTCTTCACGAAAAGCAGGTCCCTGACCTCTTCGCCCTTTTCATAGCGAACGGCCGCCGCTTTCTCCCTTTCCAGATTGAGATAGTTGTCAAGCGCGCTGCTTTCGGGGAAAAAGCGCCTGACATAGCGGGATCCCTGGGGCTTCTTGTAATCCGCGACCGTGAAAAAGACCGCGTTGCTGGCGCAAGTGACTTCAGAGAGCACGACCGCCGTAAGATCCAAAAGCGTAATATCCTTATATCCCGGTTTGGATTTGCATTGCACCACTTCGCCTGTATCAGTGGAACGCACGTCTCTCCAACTTTTCAGAGAATCCGGCGACAGCGGCGGTTTCCAGATTCCCAAGTATTTTACAGAAAGCTTCCCTGCCTCAGGAATGAGTCCGGAGTGCAAAGCGTAGAATATAGCACAGCGGTAGTTATTAGTCGTCTGAAGTTTCTCGTCCTGCGCCATTCTGTCCAGTTCTTTCTGCAGCTTGCACTTTCTTATGAAGTAGTGGGCGAAGCGCCAGACATCCGCCTCGTAAGTCTCCATGCATTCGTTGAAATATTTAATGGCCTCGTCGTATTCGCCAAAGCCCATAAGATCGATGCCGCGCATGAAGTAGGAGCGGCAGTCCTTTTCCCCGGGCCAGTCGGCGCAGTCGCTCATTACGGCAACGGCTTTCACCGGATCGGTCAGGCTGCCTTTGTTGTCCTTGATGGTCAGAGTAAGTTTCCCGTCTTTTCCGAAAGTTTCCCAAACGCCTTTGGGCAC